>CBIHOP010000005.1:0-26556 GCA_966211385.1 uncultured Bacteriovorax sp. | reverse complement strand
AATGACAGATCCTTGTGCATACGGATTCGGATTAATTGTGTATTTAATTTCTCGTGGAGTTGAACGTTCGATAAGTGAACTGAATGATGACATCTTTTTTCCTCTGAGCTAAGGTAATTTAATTGCTTCAAATTAAGCACGAAGACGATGGAATTTCAATGCACCATACACATTTTCCAACTATAGGTTCCACTCAAATTTACCTCAAAGAGCATTTTGCAGAATTGCGAAAAAATCATTCTGACATTCTCATTTCAACAGCAGAGCAAACTGATGGTATCGGCCGTGGTGAAAATCGCTGGGATTACTTTGATCGTTCAATTGCGATGAGTTTTAGTCTTAAGCCTAATGTTGTCCCAAGCCTCACGCCCCTTGAAATAGGAATTTTATGCGCCAAATTCTTCAAACAAAATTTTGATATTTCAATCAAATTGAAATGGCCTAATGATCTTTTGAACGATGAACATAAAAAATGTGGCGGAATTATTGCTCAATACATCGATGAACAAGCGGTGATTGCTGGTGTTGGCATTAATTGCGGAAGTCATAAAAGCAGTAATGAAGAAAGTTATAAACATGGGTTTAGTACACTGGATTCACCCTCGTTAAGATCTACTGATCAAGAAAGTTTAGCGAGAAATCTTTACTCTTTCATTCTCACTCATCGAATTAATGGAAAAGATCTTATTCAAGTTTTCAATCTTGTCTGCGCGCATTTGAATAAAAAAGTAGAAGTTGAAGATCAAATAGGAATTTTTAAAGGTATTGGGCTATCTGGGGAAGCTCTGATTGAAATGAACGGAGAAGAAAAAAGATTTTTCTCAAGTTCATTAAAAATGTTGGAATAAGTTAAAGAGTTTTAGAAATTTCTTTGATTTCTTTACGTATAAGATTTTCAGCTAAATCCGGAATTACATCCCATGCGACCTTCTCTGCATGTTGCTTGCAGAATTCTCTCACCATTTCTTCGATCATAGGCTTCAAAGATATTTTGAGTTTTTCCACAAGTTCATCTTGATCAATGTGGATAACATTCGAGGTTGAGGCAGGTTCATCAGCATCGAGATTAAAATCCATTTCTGCTTCTTTCTTACGGAAGGCATTTACACTATCGGTAAGATCAGCAGTTACTTCATCTAGATTCGTTTCAACAATAGATGCTTCTTCTTCTGCTTTTATAGGCACAACTTCATCAACGGCCCAGAAGGAATCAGCAGAAATGTCTTCTTCAATTTCGTTTAAAAGACTTCTATTTAAATCTTCCGGAACTTCAAAATTAGGATTTGTCTCATCTTCATCAAGAAGATCAAGATCTTCATTTTGAACGAAGACGGAAGATGATTGCAGTCTATCCAAGATGCTTACATCTGAAGCTTCTTCAATTGTAGGAGGGAAGGCTTTTTGAAATTTGTCTTCTAATTGAGTACTTGGAGTGAAACCCCAACCTTCCATTTCACTAGAAAGTGGATCCAGCGTGCTCGTCTGGATTTCAGATTCAAGCTCGTGCGTGAATTCATCATTTTCATTATTTAAAACTGGCGCATCCACTTTCCACATATCCAGATCATCGGCTTGATTTGTTTCAGCTGGTGCTGATTTTTTTTCGACGTTGATCACAGGACGGTTGCCTTCAAGTATCTCGCGACATTTTTTTATGAATTTTGTGCTTTCGAAAGGTTTGACAATTTTATCTGCAATCCCACATGCTTCGAATTGAGATTCATCGATGGTATCGAAAGTTCCAAGCATGACGATAATCGCGGCACCTGGCATAGCATTGTTGATTTGTTTTGCTAGTTCATATCCAGAGCGTGAATCAGATAAATTAAAATCAAGGAGGATTAAATCGAAATGGTTAGACTGAACTTTTCTAAATAATTCAGCTTCATTTAAACATTCAATAAGTTCATAACCAGAATTGGCCAGTGTAATACCGATTACTTTTTGAATCGTTAAACTATCATCTGCGATTAAAACTTTTGAAGTCATTAAAATCCTCTTAGAGTCCTATTCTCAACTAATTCAGACTCTTAATCAACGCATTTTTACCCAACTAATTTGATCAGCTTTTGATTAGAATTGCAGGATGACTGCTGACTGGTTGTCGAGATTGCCGCGATCATTAGCGAGACGGAAAATCTCTTGAATCGCTTCCGACTCACGCTCGCGGTTTTTTTCGAGAATATGTTTGATCTCATCATCTTCCAGTCTACCGTAAGCGCCATCTGTCATGATGAGAAGCAGATCATCTTCAGTTAATTTGAGTTCACGAACCGAATAATGCAGATCTTCGAAAAGACCCATTCCGCTCATTGGAATGTTATGCAAATGAGATTTAAAGTCGTCTCGACTTAATGAGGCCAACGAATCAGGTAGGATTTCTAGTGAAAGTTTTCCTTTCCGGTAAAGATAAGCTGAACAATTGCCAGTTGAAACCAAGGTTAAAATATTTTCGGCCATGGCCGCAGCAATGACTGATCCGCCCCCTCTTTGATCCATACTTTTATCTTCATTATCTCGATTAACAGCTTGATGAGCATTATGAAAAGCATTGATCAATGCGTTTCCTTCAATCAAATATTTGTGGCTATAAAAAAATGGAAGTGTTGATTCGGGGTCGAGTGCGATTTTGGTGTAACTGCGTTTGATCTGATCGCGAATAATCCCGGCTGCTCGATCCCCCACATTTGAACCACCAAAACCATCAATGATCATAAAAAGATTATTTGTTAAATCGGCTTCAACCACATCTTCATTCAAATTTAGATGTGGGCCTTGATCCGTTTTCATGGCATAACTTTTTAATTCAATCATTTTTTTAATCCAAGTAATCGCGAAGTTTCTCAGTCGCTTTTTTGTAGTATTCACTATCAACTGGAGAGATTTGCTGAACCTCTTGATATTTTTCTTTGGCATCCTGGAACAAACTTAGAGATTCTGAAATAATAGCTTCCCGATAAATCTTGCGAGCACGGTTTGAAAGTTGTTCTTTAATATCTCCCATCTGATTTAAGGCTTCGGTGTTACTTGGTTCGATTCGAAGAATTTGTTGATATACTTCGTAAGCACCTTTGAGATCCTGACCTTCCATCAGTGATTTCGCTTTACCTGTTAATGGCGATACGGCAGAACTTAATTCTTCTCTTGAAACCTTTAACATTTCAGTTGCTTCAGTGGTGAGATCTTCGTCCATATCTTTAATTCTCAAAAACTCTTCGAGCTTTGAGATGGCACGGAACCATTCTTTTTGCAGATATAAACTTTTACTTGGCTTCAGTTTTTCGACTTTAGCTTCTCTTTCTTGTTTCTTTCGAATGACTTCTTGTTCTGCTTTTTCTTTATCACGTTGCCAATTTTCCAATTCACGTTTAAGTCTTGGCACTTCTAAGTTTTCAGGTTCTAAAGTCATAATGTCATTAAAGACAGTTTGAGCAGATTCAATCTGTCTTTCTTTGGTATATTCACGCGCTTTCTCTAAAAGTTCTTTAACTTTCGCTTTTCTGATAGCCGCTTGCTCAGCTGCAACTCTCTCTTTTTCTTTTTCTTCAAGTTTCGCCAAACCTTCTTTTGAAAGAGCGATTAAAGATTGCAAGCTTGAATTAAACTGCGGATCGACAGCTGCTACTTTTTGTAGTTCTTGAAGTGCTTCACGATAACGACCATTGTTGTAATGTTCTTTTCCAATTTCATACTGAGCAGAAAGTGCACGACGTTGGTCCTCGCTGAGAACAATTTGACCTTTTACAGGAGGAGCTTCTTTTTTTGGTTTTTCTTTTTCTTTTGCAGTTTTCGCTTTTGGTGCTGGTGCTTTAACTGGTTCTTCTTCCTCAAGGAAAACCCAAGCTGCTATGAGCGCAACAATACCGTAGATAACCTTTTTCCTCATTTGCTCATCTTTCATCACGCGCTTGATGATAGATTTTTCTTGAGGAGCATCTTCTACAACTTGTCCAAGAGCATCGAATTGTTCGCCCTCTTCAGCCTGAACTTCGACTACTTCTTCAACTTCGACGGTTTGATTTTCATCAACGGCCATCAAAGTCTGGCTTTCATCTTTTAAGAACTCAGAACGAACTTTAACCGTGAAAGTAACTCCACCAATAACGAATTCATCGTTATGAGAAAGTGTCACTTTGTTAATACGGTCACCTTTATAAAGTGTTCCGTTGGAAGAATTTAAATCTTCCAGAGTGAGCATAATATTATTTTTAGTGACAACTGCATGAACAGTTGAGACTTCGCTGTCATTCAAGACGATCTGACATTTTGAAGGATCGCGTCCGATATAAATCTTATCTTTATCCAGAATGAATTTATCGTATGGGGCTGTTTCACCAAAAAGTTCAAGGTGAACATTCGCGAACGATTTGATAATTTTCGTACTCTCGTCATCTTGTGGAGTATCGATATTTTCAAGCGAGTAATTCGCCTCTTCAGATAAAGGCTCTAATGAATCATTTGGTTCTTCAGAGAACTGTACTTCTTCATCAGATTCATTCAATTGGTTTCCGTTGAGCGAATTCTCTTCAGTTTTTTCATTGAATGGATCCAAGCTTAAATCATCACCAAAAGATTCTTCGTGTGATGATCCAGATTCTTCTACTTGTTCATGCACCGATTCGGCATCATCGGTTCTAACATCAACTTTGGAAAGTTCACTGACATCTATCTCACTAGTGGCATCTTCATTGGAAGATTTTAAGACAGCAATATTAATATCAGTTGCTGTCGCTTGAGATTTTTTATTTTTAGCTGGTGCTTGTTCCACTTGTTGAATTTCTTCAACAGCTTCTACTTTAGGTGGTTCTTTTGTAACTTGAGTAGCAGGTCTCGTATTCTCTTGAATAGAGCTTAGAGTTACGTTTATCGAGAATCCTTCAACCGTAATTGAATCACCATTATCTAATTCGTGACGATTAAAGCTTTCCCCATTAACGAGTGCAGCGTTTTCAGGTTGAACTTTTTCAACAAACCACTTGCCATTTTTATGGATGATCTTCAAATGTTCGCGCGAGATCTTCTTGTCGTCTAAAACAACGTGACAATCTTTCGATCGACCGACCAAAAAAATAGTTTCCGAATAATCCTGGGCGAAGACGTCCTTACCTAAATCAATTTCTTGAATCGGTTGGTTTTTCTTCAAAACATTTAATTTCACCTTTCTCCATTCCAAGTTCAGATTCAACTGCACTTATCTTAAGCATAGCATTTTTATAACGTTGATCATCGGGATACTCTTTAATCAACTGGATAACAGCACAATATGAGACAATGGATGCCTGATATTTTTTGCTATCATATTCCTGGTTTCCTTTGTCGAAGTTGCTTCTAATCTCTTCATCCAGTTTTTGTTTGGCTTTATTCTCGTAATAAGTCGCGTCCCTATTACCGGGGCTTAAAAGCTTGGCCAGACGGAATTCTTCCATGGCCCTAAAGTAATTGCCCTCACGGAACTCACGTCGTCCGCTATGAATGAGAGCTTCCAGTTTTTTCTTAACATCTGGATCATCTTGTTTTTTTGGTTCGGCCATCGTCTCATTGAAATCATCCATCGAGGAACTTCCTCGAGAATTATTTGATTTTTTTTGAGGCTCTTCATTATCCATTAGAACAAAAAGAACTCCAGCCACCACAATTCCAAAGATAAGCATCTTCGAGTTATTCTTCTTTTCAGGCTTGCGTGAAGGCATTGGCTCTTCATTAAAATCTTTAACCTTTGCTTTAACTGGACCTTTTTTAATTTCTTTAAGAAGCTCTTTTGCCGTTTCTTTTGAAACTCCTTTGGCTTCTGCTTCATTGACGATCACCATGTCGAGTGACTGAGTGACCTCAATGATGTTGTATTTGAATACTGTCTGACCGATAACAATTTTCTCATTATCTTCCAGTTTCTTCTGTTTAACTTTGGAGTCGTTAACAATAACTCCGTTTTGCGCACCTAAGTCTGTTATGACATATGATTTATCAGCAAAGGCCAGCTCTGCGTGCTCGCGCGAAATCTTTGTATCGACAATTTGAATATCTGTATTCTCGCCACGTCCAATAACAACACGCTTTCCAGTAAGGTAATAAACTTTACCTTTATTTGGACCAGTCATGCACAGTAATCGATAGTAAGTCCCAAGATCACTAGGACTTTTCAATTCTGTAGTTACTCGTACGTTCTTACTCATTCAATCCTTAATTATCTAAAACAAACGAAATATAAAATGCTTTAGCAAAACCATCTTTTCCAATCAGTGAAGTTACATAAATCACATATTGCTTTCCTTGCAATTCATAATTTCCGTTTTGAGATGTTCCACCATTGTTTGCAGAGGCATCACAAAGTTCAATCAATGTAGCTGCAAAGCCCCGCTCTTTAGTGATATCCAGAATGTTCATACCTTCAGACATAGATTGGCGGATACCACACACATCTTCACCTGCTGTGTTGATTCGTGCCAGGTTTTTTGCTGAATTAAGAACAATGGCCGGTCCTTGAGCTCCTTGCTGAAATTCCAGCAATTGATTAACGTAAGATTCATCCCCTTCAATCTCGTTAGGATCAACAGTAGACTCATCTCTTTGCAGCTCTCGTATACGCTGTAAACTTGTATTGACAGCATTTTTAATTGGACCAAGTTCTTCAAATAATAATTTACTATCCACGCTTCTGCGGCGACCTCTCAGACCTTCTTCAATTTGATAACGAAGCTCTTCCATAGGTCTGAGTGTGAGATAGTAGACGATACCAAAAAATAAAATACCTACTAAAAACGATGTAACAAGAGATTCAAGATACAGTCTCGAACTCTTTGAAGCTTCAACCGCTAAAGTTGCAGGAGCAAATTTAATGGCAATCATCCCTACGGCTTCTTGAGATCCAGATTTAGGATTAAAAGCGAAAATCTGTTTTCCAATTCCGATTTGTCCTTCGGCCAGCTGAACGATTGCAGCTTCTTTAATGTTTGGTCTCAGAGTGTAATATTCTTTAACCTGAACTGAAAAAGTGTCTGAAGTGTATTCGTTAAGACGTGAAATTGGACGAACAATTCTTCCATCAGCGTCGAACAATTCGTAAGAAACGACACCATCACCGCGAGCATTATCTAAAAACGTCGTATCAACGCGCTCTAGGTTTTTTTGCTCCAAAGCAACAGTATTGAGTCGTCCGATTTCGTCAGCATAGTGAGCACCACGAATTTTAATCTCGTTCATCAAAACATTGCGAGAGTCTTGCAGGACGGGAAAAATTGTCAGTGTAATAGTAGCAAGAGCAAAAAGAGCAGTTAGAATTCCTAACAACACTCTCCACTCATATTCCTGATTGATCCCGTGAAAGATCGGCATGATTTTATATTTAAATAACCAGAAAATCTTACCAACGATATTATCTGGAGGTGTACCACCTTTTAAAATATCATCGATAGTCTCTTCACGTTCACGTTGAGCGGCTACTTTCTTTTTAACGACAACTTTTTTCTCTTGAACATATACGACTTGCAGAATGGCATTTGGTAAGCCGATCTTATCACCAGTTTTTGTGGTCGCTTTTTTTACTATTTTTCCATTGAGAAATGTTCCGTTCGCACTTCCCATGTCCTTAAAATAAACGACATCATCCGTAACGGTAATTGTAACGTGTTTCTTAGAAACACCATCAACTTGAAAATGAATATCACAAGATGGATCTCGTCCAAGAATATTGTCGCCGTTTTTCAGCACATATTCTTGTCCTCTTAATTTTCCACCAACAACAACTAATTTATACATGATGCCTCTAAAATATCTCCAACTTGTGGCTTAACTTTTAATGTTTTTTCCAAATGTCCACCGACCAACTCAAGAGTTTGAGTCGCTCTCCAGTACATCCAAGTCATTCTCCATGGTGGAACATTTTCTAAGATCTTCACAATTTTAAAATTTGAATCCATAAAAATGAGATCCAGCGGATAGCGCATGAAAAATGTATGAACTGAGTTGCATGGTTTTATAAGAAAACCATCTCCGCCCACAATCTTTTCTGAAAACATGAGTCCACGTACGCGATCAACAGTATCCACGGCCATAACCATTGAGTGGCAAAGAGTTTCGCCATTTTTAGTTTTTAATGTATATGTTTTTTTATCTGCCACCCACGAACTCCAAAATTATCGGTGCAAATACAACGACAAGTACCGATGGAATAATGAGAAACATCATCGGGAAAAGAATTTTAGTAGCTGCTGTAGCACCTGCTTTTTCAACTTCAGACGATTTTTTTTGTCTTATTTCAACCGCTAATGATTTTAAGATTGGACCAATCGAAGCACCAACAGAGTCTGCGGCAATCAACGTTGCACAGAAAGAAGAAATCTGAATAAGATCTATTCTCCATGCTAAGTTTCTTAAAGCTTCAGCTCTACTTGCACCGATTTTGATTTCTTTAATAACAATTTCAAATTCTTCAGTGAGAGGGTTTGGCTTACTTTTCTCGATAACTTTTGCCATGGCCGCAATAAAGTCCAAACCTGCTTCAACTGAAAGAGCGAGCATGTCGACTGAAAAAGGCATACTGCGAATAACTTGTTTTTGTCTCTCTTCAATTTTTCCACTGATCCATAAATCAGGATAAAAGAATCCAACAACACCTGTGACTGGAATGAGTGAAAGGGCCCAGTCAGCTTCTAAAAATGTTCGAATGATTAAGAACAAGATAGGAAAACCGACAATGAGAAATAGTTTAAAAGCGAAAAAATCTTCTGGTGTAATGACATTCGTAAGTCCCGCAGCTGCCAGCTTTCGCTTATATTTATCTTTAAATGTCTTCTTGTTCTTCATTGAAGCAACAATGGGAGAAATATATCGCTTAAAAAATGGACGAGAATAACGAAGGATGATTCCGTGCTTTCCGATTTCATCGACTTGTTTATTTCCATCATCCAATTTTTCTTGGGCCTGGAACTGATCTTCATCCTGGAAAATAGTTTTCGTAATCAAGAAGACAGCAAGGAATATTAGAAAGAGTGAAGCGTAATAAAGTTTGCTTGATTCTTCGTGCCCTTTCTTTTTTCCAATTTCTTTACAGGCAACGTCTTCGCCGTTGTCACATGCTTCTGTGAGGTATGTAGCGGCTAATCTAGCAGCTTGAGCTTTTTGTTGCTCTTCACCAAGTCTCGCCTGTAATGCTTTATATTCAGCAAGGTCTTCTTCTTCAAGTTCTGCATCGGGGTCTAGTGTTTTGAGTTTCTTTCTTTCTAGTCTTAGCACTTCGATCGCATCACGAATTTCTTTTTCTTCAATCGGATCGAGTCGCTGATTACGTTGATACCATTTACCCAACTGATAACAGTTGGCGTATTGTTTTTGATCGCATGAATCTTTATAGAGTTTGAAAAGTTGATCTGAAGATAATTCGTTACTGTAGTCTTGTGGAGCTTCTGAAATTTCTTGAGCGCCCACTTGAAAAAGTGGTCCCAATAAAATGAAAAGAATGAAGCCTATGAAGACCTTGATCACTGATACACCGCCATAACTTAATGATATCAGAGATAAGAAAAATTTTTGGTCAACTTCCCAGGAAGGAAATATTGTCCTCTTTAAAGTTGAGAATGTTTGTTGGTTGTTTGTTAACCTAAGGCCGCAATTTTCTTTTTCAAATCTTCAACGAAGGCCAGTGAAGCTTTTCGATTAAACTTTTTCTCGAGATCCGGGATATAGATAGGCTTGTACTCTTTGAAATAGTTTTTCTTTGCTTCAGCGACTCTATTGAGACGATCTTGAAAATCATTCGCTTTAATAGTTTTATCTTTTTGCGCTTTTTTCAAACCCTCTAAACCTAAAACGGCCTCGGGCATATCACGATATTCTATAAGATCGCTGCCCGCACGAATGGCCATCATGGCCGCTTCGCCAGTTCCACGATGAGCGGTGATCGCACCCATTTGCATGTCATCTGAGAGAATCAGTCCCTTATATTTGAGATCCTGACGAAGGATTTGATGGGCCTTAGGTGATAATGAACAAGGTAATTCTGGATCGATATCCTCTACAATTATGTGGGCCATCATGATCATATCAACACGTGCTTTAACAGCTTTAATGAAAGGTTGAATTTCTTCAGCTTTAATTTCATCCAAAGGTTTTTTTACGATTGGCAGATCATAGTGTGAATCTTTAAGTGTATTTCCATGACCTGGAAAATGTTTTGCACAAGACATGATTCCTGTTGTTTCAAAACCTCTAATCATAGACGAAATAAATTTCGAAACTGTTTCATGATCAGTTCCAAATGCCCTATCCCAGATAACTTTATTCTCTGGATTATTCCAGATATCACAGACTGGAGCTAAATTAAGATTTACACCGCAAGCAAGTAACTCATCCGCCATAATTGTCGCCATTTCAAAAACAAGTTTTGGCGAATCAAGTTTGGCAATTTCCAACATCGGGGGCCACTGAGTAAATTGAGTTTTGAAGCGAACAACTCTTCCACCTTCATGGTCTGTGCAAATGAAGAGTGGATATTCTTTTCTTAAAACTTGGATGCTGTTAACGAGCTCTGCTAGTTGAGCTGGAGATTCATAGTTTTTTGAAAAAAGTATGACTCCACCGATATCTTCTTTTTCGATAAAAGTTTTTTCTTCACTTGTGAGAGTGAGACCGCTGATTCCAGTAAATACGAGTTGTCCTAATTGATTCATAATTTCCTTATTATGCTTTATTTGGGTCTAAATAATCTCTCAAGCCATCACCTAAAAGATTGAGACCAATAATCAATCCCGCCATTGTGATACTTAAAATGATCGCGATGTGAGGAGCTTCAAGTAAAACAGTTTTTGCAGCTGAAAGCATTGCGCCCCAAGAATAAGGGCTTCCGCCTAATCCTAAAAATCCAAGAGCAGCTTCGCTGATGATAACACCACTAATACCCAAGACCATATTTACAACCATGATGGGTAAAATGCTCGGTATGATAATTGTAAAAAATAACCTGAGTTCTCCAATACCAATTGCACGAGCGCCTTCAACATATGTCAAAGAAAGAACGCGTTTAGATTCGCCTCGAGCAATCTTAGCGTAGCCCGGCCAGCCAGTAATGATCATTGCGAAAATTAATCCCTGCATTGATTGCCCTGTGACGGCCATAACCATGATAGCAATGAGAATACTTGGAAAAATAAAAACAAGATTGATGACAAGATCAAAAGCTAACTTAAACCAACCAGGTGCTTTGACGGCTAAATAGCCCATTAAGATACCAACTGAAGCTGTTATGAAAGTTACGATAAATGAAAGTGTAAGAGAATAAGTTAATCCTGCTGAAAGAACTTCAAGCAGTGAACGGCCAAGCAGATCTGCTCCCAGCACTAAACCTTTTGTGAAAGGAATGGCCAATTCAACTTCCATGTTAAGTTCAGGCGTATAAGGGCGACTGATTGTACCCATGATGAAGTATCGATAGATAAACCAGCACATCGCCCAGACCGCATAAAGTGAAAGTATGCCGAAACCCCATTTCATTTCTTTTGTAAACTTTCTCGACATCTCTTACTCCTGCGCCGTACGTGGATCTAGACGCTCATTAATGTAATCGAGCATAAAATAGATCAACATATAAGTAACAGTTGAATAAACGATGACACCTTGGACGATGGGATAATCTCTATTTTGAATGCCTTCAAATAATAAAGATCCCATTCCTGGAATATCAAAAATAGTTTCACTGATCATTGTTCCAGCGATGACTACTGACAATTGAATTGAAACAACATTAAGAATTGTTGGCAGACATACTTTTAATATTCTCAAAAGCACTGCTACATCATCAAGGCCTTTAGATTTAGTTACCGTTACCCATTGGCTGTTAACTTCCTCTAAATATTTATTACGAGTGACTCGCATAATAACCGCACTTAAAGGAATAACTAAAGTGAGAATTGGTAGAAAGGCATGTCTTAAACTTCCCCACTCCGAAACTGGAAAAAGGTTAAGTTTGATCGAGAAAAATAAAACTAAAATTGGAGCAAGTGAAAAAATCGGAAACGAAAGCGCAAAAAGAGAAAGAATGCGTGAGAATTTATCAAAACCTCTATTCTTTTTAAATCCTGCAAGGATTCCGAGAAAAATTCCTACAAAGGCAGCGATCGAAACTGAAAAAGCTGCAAGCGTAATGGTTGGTCTCATTCTTTCTTTGAGTAGTTCCTTAACATCTTTGTTACCAAAGATTGTTTTTCCCATGTCGCCTTTAACGATGCCTTTCAAGTAATTTTTGTATTGTTTACGCATAGACAAGTCGAGACCAAGTTGTGATTTCAACTTCGAGATTTCTTCTTGCGTGGCCTTTTGACCAAGTACAGTTTCTACTGGATCACCAGGAGATAATCTTATGACAAAAAAGATTGTCGAGAGTGCTACAAATATAGTTAAAAATGCGTAACTTAATTTTTTAATGAGTTTACTCAAAACCTGGGTCCTCCTCATCAACACTCGAGTATTTGACGGACTTTCCTACCATCGAAATTCCCTGGGTTACCCAAAACATTTTTGTCATTTTGTTGTCTTCATTAACGACATAAACGATTGATTGTCCCGCGACTTTCAAATTAAATTTTCTCTCAGAATCTTTTGTTTTGCCATCATATTCAAGAACACCTTCGGAAAAAAGCTCGGCTGGAAAATCACTGAAGGTTTCGTTGAGATAAGGATAACCTTCCCAAACAACCAACATAGTAAAACTTCCTGACTCGCTCTTAGATGCTCTATTAATAAAACCGGCCAAATCGGCGCACTCAATAACTTGTGAAAAGAAACAAGGCACGTCTTTGGTGCGTGGAAAAGGAATCATTTTAGTACCATTCCATTGTTTCTCAGGACTCACCATTTTCACTTCTAGTGCCTTCTTAGATGGAACAAGGTTGAGCTCACTGAAAAATTTCTTTCCATCAAACCACACTGAATATTGTGATTTACGCGGACGAAGAATAGGTGTGCCTTTCACAGAACCAATATCTGAGATAACTATACTCTTTTCTAGAAGCTTCTCTTTTTGATTACCATTCATCTCCATTGAGCGTTTGGTATAATAAGATTTACCTTTTTTTCCAAGAGCGCTGTTCATTTTTATAACGAACGTTCCGTTTTTATCAGTGTAATTATACGTTTCATCAAATTTAGATAAACGTTCTTTTATGTTTGCGCTCTGAGAAGCACATCCCACTGTCATCGCTAGAATCAGGTAAAGAAAAAACTTATTGTTCATTTTTTATGAACTCTTCAAATTCTTTTTGATAGTTATTAAGATCAACAGTGATTCCTGAAATTTCTTCAATTTTTTTCTTTAAACTAGGATTGGATTTAAAAGTCACTCCTACTTTATACATAGGAACACCAGCAAACTGCGCGTTGATATAATTAATCATATAAACAATGCTTGCTTCTTCTAATGTAAAAATCTGCATCTCAAAATTTAAAACCAACGAAAATTGAATTCCTGAGACTTTATCAAGTATGAGTTCTTTCTCTTTTTGACTGGCAAAAAAACTTAATCCCGAAGGAGAAATATCTTCTACGCGAAAGCCTGCAAGATCCTCACTATCTTCATGGTAGATCCCTTCACTTAAAGCATTGAGACGACTTTTTTTAACATTATCAATCTCTGAGAAAAAATCGCGCGTTTTTTGTTCGGCCTTATTGAACTGAACAACATTACTCGCAGGAGTTTTTGCAAATTTTATATAAGAATAAACTTCATACACTGGATAAGTTGTCAGGCGCTCTTTGCTGCGTTTTTCAACCTTGAAACATGAATCTTCAAGTTCAAATGTAATCGTTTCGTGATCATCAAATTGGTCTGTTACTCTTGCTCTAAAAAAATAATCAACATCATTAACTGAGAAGTTAAGACAAGTCTTATCTCCTACAAGGCGCAAATGGATATTGCATTTACTTAAAGTGAGTTTGATTTTAGGACCAACTTCGAAATGAGTCGCACGTCCTTCGTAATAACGTGGCGAAGTCTTCCAGAAAATGATTCTGTCATTATTAGAAACTAAAAGAGCTATCTTAGATGATAGCTCTTCAGGTTTTAGTTTTATAAAATTAATTTTCGCGCGTAGCGAGCTTTCCACCATGAAAGCCTCTTAAAATAAATGTTAAGAAATTGTTACTTGTCTCAATAGTTCCAGAGACTCGAGGACTTTTCCACATCCTCTAACTACACACGTAAGTGGATCTTCTGCAATTGATACTGGAAGTCCTGTTTTTTCTTTAATAAGTACATCTAGATTAGCTAGAAGTGCACCACCACCTGCGAGAATGATTCCGTTATCAACGATATCAGCTGCAAGTTCAGGCGGAGTTTTTTCCAGTGAAATTTTGATAGCTTCAACAACTTCTGAAACAGGATCTGCAAGAGCATCACGAATTTCGTCTGAAGTAACTTCGATAATTTTAGGAGCACCAGCAATTAAGTCGCGTCCTTTAACTTCATAAGTTTTAACTTCATCATCAAATGGATAAGCATTACCGATAGCAAGCTTAATTGCTTCAGCAGTTCTTTCCCCGATGAGAAGAGAATATTTTTTCTTGATGTATGAGGCGATCGCTTCATCAAATTTATCACCAGCAACACGTACTGATTTTGAATAAACGATACCACCGAGAGAGATAACCGCAACTTCAGTTGTACCACCACCGATATCAACAATCATGTTTCCTGAAGGCTCAGTGATTGGAAGTCCAGCACCGATTGCAGCGGCCCTTGGTTCTTCGATCAAATAAACTTCGCGAGCACCAGCTTGTTCAGCTGATTCTTTTACCGCGCGTTTTTCTACTTGTGTGATTCCGAAAGGGATACAGATAACGATTCTTGGTTTGATAAGTTTCGAACCAGTAAGTGATTTCTGAATGAAGTATCTGATCATTGCTTGAGTGACTTCGAAGTCAGCAATAACCCCGTCTTTTACTGGGCGAATGGCCTTAATTGATCCAGGCGTTCTTCCCAACATATCTTTTGCTTCTTTACCTACAGCAAGAACTCTATTTTGACCTTTTGGTCCTTGGTGAACAGCTACAACCGAAGGTTCATTAACAATGATCCCTCTGTCTTTTGCATAAACCAAGCAGTTGGCGGTACCAAGGTCGATCGCCAAATCATTTGAAAACCAATCTAAAACTCTCTTAAACATCGTTATTAATCCTGTTCGAAATTACCATTGATAATGACGGATGGCCTCGCCTCTTTCTGCAATGTCGGCCATGGCTTCAATTCCTAGTTCAATGTGAACGTCAGTGAATTTTCTGAAGACTGCTTTTGCCGATTGCTTCGTCTTGATTCCCCCTTCTTTGAGAGGACAATCAGAGATAAGAAGTAGAGCTCCGATATTTACTTTACTAACAAAACAAGAAACAAAAAGCGCTGCTGTTTCCATTTCTACAGCGAGAACTCTTTGTTCTAATAAATTTAATTTGAAACGATCATCAAATTCCCAGAAGCGATAATCTGTGGAATGAATTGTTCCTGTACGATATTCAAGTCCATGTTCAACAAGAATTTGCGAAACAAATTTTTGAACTTTGAATGTTGGTAGTGCAGGAACTTGTTCAGGTAAAAAGTGTTGAGTAACACCTTCTCCTCTGATCGATGCGATTGGAAGAACAAAATCTCCAACGTCGAGAGAAGGGTGAACACCACCAGCTAATCCTAAAAAGAGAACGGCCTTTGGTTCACAAACAGCAAGCAACTCTCCAATGAGAGCGGCCATTGCAGCACCAACACCGAATTCGATAATTGTAACTTGTGCTTTCTTAGACGAAGAAGCTTTGAACGCTGACCCCTGAGTGTAATGAGCATCAGGTAATAAAGCATTGAAGCGCTCAACATAGTAATGAAAGTTTGTGAGAATGATTTGTTTTTGGAAATCTTTAAGATCCATGCCTGTATATCTTTCAAGCATGTCTTGAGCGATTTTTTTCTTCTCTTCATTTCCATGAATACGGCGTGCACGTAATTTTTCCTTAAGATCGTTGATCTCATTTAAAACTTCGCGCCTTTTTTTTGCCGAATGGCTAGCCTCTGTTTTCTCGCGTGATTTTTTTTGCGTCGCTTTTTTAAGGCCGACCTTCTTTACAACCATTTCTAACAACCAATGTCATTTAACTAATTATGCAATAAGCTTACGTTTTTATAAGTTAAAATTTATCATTTCGCTTAGATCGATACAACAATTAAATACTAGATTTCCCTTGTTGATTTGAATACACTGTGACGACATTCAGTAACCGACAAAAAAGGATAGATAAGATGGGAATGGGAAGAAAAAACATTGCGCTTAAGATGAAAAGAAAAACTGCTCAAGCAAAGAAAAAAGCTCGCATTAAAAAGAAAATTGCTGCTGCAAAAAAATAGCAAAAAAAAGTGCCAATTGCCTGACTGTTTAGGTCCGACAATTGGCACAAGCTATTGATACTTAATTAAAAAATTACTGAACCGACGCTTCAATACCTTCACGACGAATTCTAAAAGTACTCATATCTTTTACCCAAATATCATCCTTCAAGTTCCAAAGTCCGCTTTCACTTTTCAACTGATTTCTTTTTGTCAGTGCTACATCCAGATCCTGACGAGTCTCTAACGACGCATCTGACTCGATAATGTCAGATAAAATTTTTAACGAATCATAGGCCAGAGTCTCAACTATGTTGGGTTGCTTCTTAAATTTTTGACTAAACTTCTGGGTAAAATTTGTCACTTCTGTCGTGATTGGTTCATCCATGAAGTACACATTCCCGTATCGGTAGCCTTCATTCAACATCAGTTCTGAACGCCAGCTTGGCACTCCCACATAGTTCAAATTAAAGGCATCAAAGTAATTAAAGTTGGGAAGAATCTGAACAACTTCTCTTGGTAGAGCTGGAACAAACACCCAATCAAAATCAACTTGTGGTTGCAGGTTTTGTAGGCGTTTAATGCTCTTCTTTTGCTCAAGATAAGCAATGTCATTAACGAGTGCAAGCTCTTCTTCGCGCTCTCTTGTAAATTTAATTCCTAAAATGTTTTTTACAGGATCGCGGTAATCAGTAGTGCCTGTTTCGAATGAGATTAATCCTGTTACATCAAGATTGTTGAGTTTTGATTGTCTCCAAAATTCGTTTGCATAAGCTTCACCAATTTCTGTTTTTGGATACATGATCGCTGGACGTTGACCAATTTTTCTTAGCATGGCTTCTGAAAAAAGGTGGTGAATTTGCGATTCAATGGAACCTGGAACTTCGATGAGTAGATGATTCTTTTCTTCTTTTGGTAAAAGAACTTTAGACAAAGAAATATAAAGCACACCGTATTTTCTCGCTTCTAAATATTCTTTGGTCGCTTCTTGCGAATTAAGTCCACCGATCACTGCTGAAACATTATTCTGCTCAATTAAATCTTTAACAGCGAAGGCACCAGTTGCAGGATTCCCTTTTGTGTCTTTGATCTCTAATTTGTATTTTTTATTTGGATCCGTACTTAAGTCTTCAAGCGCGATATCAATTCCGGCCATCGCTCTTTCACCTAGCGATTTCAAATCTCCAGTAATGGGAAGGGCCACGCCGATTGTTCTTAAATCGATTTTAACTGTGTTGTTGAGATTACGAACACCCAAGCTTTTTACCAGATTCATGATTTCTGAATTGTCGCCATAGCGTTTTTCAATCCAATCAGTGAAGTCTTTAACTTTATCCTGATTGCCTTCTCGAAATGCTTTTTCAGCGTCTCGATAAGCTAGATAAGGAACGACAATATTTTTTTCCTGGTCGAACTCTTCCAATAAACGAATGCGTTCACTCTCCGAAAGTTTCGTGAATTCTTCTTCGATTTGATTATAGCGACTCTCAGCTTTTACTTCGGCAATCGTCTTTTTATCTTCAAGACTGCGAATTAAAGACGAAAGACCTTGCTCTTTCTTTCCCAGTTGTTGAGAGAGAAGTGCATAGAGTTGGTGAAATTTTTTAGCTTCACCATCTTGAAGATTTTTGTAATTCACTTGTGATAGCGTCGCTAATGCTTTTTCATTTTGATTCATTTTATAGAAAGCGCTACCGAGGTTTAAGCCAATTTGTGATTCTAAACCTGGATCTTCTTTAGCGATTGAAAGAGCTTCCTCAAAATTTTTAGTAGCGACTTCGAAATTCTTCTTTGAAAAGTTAATAACACCAATAAGATTTTTGCGAGTCGCTCTTTCTGCGAGACTCAATCCTTCCTCAGGCATGGCCGCTAAATCTTTTAGAGCAACATCACTTTTTCCTAAGCGAACTTTTTCTTTGATTGCACTTATTTTTTGGAGAAATGGTTGTTTATAAAGTTTTGATGTGTCGACGTTTTCAGCGACTCGACGTTCAGGTGTAATCATCTTTACGCCAGAACATGAAACCGTAGCAAACGTTAGAAAGAGAATCGCGAGAGAAATCTTCATATGAACCTCGGTAAAATAAACTCAGTCTATTCTAACAAGGCATAGGATTATATGAAAGCAGGATTAAATACGAGACTATTGCAATCAGGAATAGACCCCAGCCGTTTGCAGCTGGGGTGCGCTGCTCTCGCAGCTCTATTGAAACAGATCTTTAACTTTATCGAAGAATCCACGACTCATTGGGTTTGAGTGTTCATCTAACTCCGCGAGTCGCTGAAAAATTTCTTTTTGCTCACTTGAAATTTTTGTTGGCGTTTCGACGTGAACAGTGACGATTTGGTCACCCACTCCGTAACCTCCGAGACGTTGAATCCCCTTCCCTTTTAAGCGCATTTTTACGCCCGATTGAGTGCCCGCTGGAATTTTCAGTGCGACTTTACCTGAAAGGGTCGGCACTTCCATTTCTGCGCCTAAGGCTGCCTGTGAGAAGCTGATAGGCACTGTACAGTGAACATCAAATTCATCACGTTCAAAAATTTTATGTGGTTTGATGTTGATGACAACATATAGATCACCATTCGGTCCGCCCATTGAACCTGCATCACCTTCATTTGAAAGTTTTAAACGCTGTCCTTGATCGATACCTGCCGGTACTTTTACTTGTAGATCAACTTTTTTCTTTTTCTTTCCTTGTCCATGACAAGTTCCGCATGGATCTTTGATCATCTGACCAGAGCCATTACATTTAGGACAAGTTGAAGAAACAGTGAAGAAACCTTGTTGTCTTCTCACTTCACCATGACCGTTACAGTAGTCACATGTTGTAGGGCTTGATCCAGCTTTTGCACCAGAACCATTACAAGTATCGCACTTCACATTTTTAGTGAGTGAAATTGTTTTTTCAGTTCCAAACGCTGCTTCAGCGAATTCAATATCAATTCCCATTTGAAGATCATCACCAGGTCTTCCCTGAGAACGTCTTCCGCCACGACCACCACGTCCGCGTCCGCCTAACATGTCTCCGAAGATGTCTCCGAAAATATCACCGAAGTCTCCAAAGTCTCCGCCTTGGAATCCACCAGCGCCACCGAATCCACCCTGGCCATTTACGCCTGCGTGACCGAACTGATCGTATCGAGCTTTTTTATCATCATCTAGAAGGACTTCAGCTGCTTCAGAAGCTTCTTTAAATTTAGCTTCTGCTTCTGCATTCCCTGGGTTTTTGTCAGGGTGATACTGCATGGCCAATTTACGATAGGCCTTTTTGATTTCATCCTTACTCGTCCCTTTTTGGACTCCAAGAATTTCGTAATAATCTCTTTTTGCGCTCATGTATCTCACCTACAAAAAGGTCCCTCCAAAGGAGAGACCTCTTATTTTTTCATAATAGTGTCGTCATCAATAGATTAGACTTCTTTGTAGTCCGCATCAACAACATCGTCATCTTTCTTAGATGATCCTGCATCTGAATCAGTTGAACCAGCTCCTGGACCTTGTGGGCCAGCGTCTCCGCCTGGAGCTCCACCAGCTTGATACATTTCAGTTGCAACTTTATGAGATACGTTTTGTAGTCTCTCAACTGCAGCTTTCAATTCATCAAGTGATTCGCTTGTAAGTTTTGTTTTTGCTTCAGCTACTGCGCTCTCTAATTCTGATTTAGATTGACCAGAAATTTTTCCTTCGCCTTCTTTAATCATTTTTTCAGTTGCGAAGATCAATCCATCAAGGTTGTTTCTTGTATCTACAACCTGACGTCTTTCTTGGTCAGCTGAACGGTTAGCTTCAGCATCTTTTACCATTCTCTGGATTTCTTCTTCTGTTAAACCTGAACCAGAAGTAATTCTGATTTCTTGTGATTTACCAGTCGCTTTATCCTGAGCTGATACGTGTACGATACCGTTAGCATCGATATCAAAAGTTACTTCGATCTGAGGAACTCCACGTGGAGCTGGAGCAATTCCAGAAAGATCGAATCTACCTAAAGTTTTGTTGTCTTTAGCAAATTCTCTTTCACCTTGAAGAACGTGGATCGATACAGCTGGTTGGTTATCCTGAGCTGTCGAGAAAGTCTGAGACTTTTTCGTAGGGATCGTTGTGTTCTTTTCGATGATCTTAGTAGAAACACCACCAAGAGTTTCGATACCAAGTGAAAGCGGAGTTACGTCAAGAAGTAGAACGTCTTTAACGTCACCAGCAAGTACACCACCTTGGATAGCGGCACCAGCAGCAACAACTTCGTCTGGGTTTACACCTTTAGAAGGTTCTTTTCCGAAGATCTCTTTTACTTTCGCTTGAACAAGTGGAATACGGATTGAACCACCAACAAGTACAACTTCATGAATTTCATTTAATGAAAGTCCTGAGTCTTTGATACATGTCTTACAAGGAACAACTAGCTTCTCAACAAGGTCAGCGATAAGTTGTTCGAACTTAGCTCTTGTGATGTTTACGTTCAAGTGTTTTGGACCTGAAGCATCTGCCGTAATGAACGGAAGGTTAACATCTGTTTGAGTTACGTTAGAAAGTTCGTGTTTCGCTTTTTCCGCTGCTTCTTTAAGGCGTTGAAGGGCCATTGTATCTTGTCTTAGATCAACACCGTTTTCTTTCTTAAATTCTTCAGCAAGGAAGTTAATGATTCTATAGTCGAAGTCTTCACCACCAAGGAAAGTATCCCCGTTAGTTGCCTTAACTTCGAATACACCATCAGATGTAATTTCAAGAATTGAAATATCGAATGTACCACCACCAAGGTCGAATACAGCGATGTTTTTATCTTTTTTAGTATCTAAACCGTAAGCAAGAGCAGCAGCTGTTGGCTCGTTGATGATACGCTTTACATCTAGACCAGCGATACGACCTGCATCTTTTGTTGCCTGTCTTTGAGCATCGTTGAAGTAAGCTGGAACAGTAATTACTGCTTCAGTTACTGGTTGTCCTAAGTAGTCTTCAGCTGCTTTCTTAAGTTTCTCAAGAACTTTTGCTGAAACTTCTTGTGGTGACATTTCTTTGCCATCAACTTTTACCCAAGCATCACCGTTTTTGTTAGCAGTGATTTCGAATGGTGCTACTTCGTGGAACTTTTTAACTTCAGCAGCATCAGCTTTACGGCCGATAAGACGTTTAATACCAAAAAGAGTTTTCTTTGGATTTGTTACTGATTGTCTTTTTGCAACCTGACCAACCAGAACTTCGCCGTTGTTAGCAAAACCGATGATTGATGGAGTTGTGTTGTGTCCTTCAGAGTTAGCGATAACTTTGTAAGTTCCGTTTTCTAAAACGGCTACACACGAGTTCGTTGTTCCTAAGTCGATACCGATAATTTTTCCCATATATTTCTCCTGTTTTTGTAAACCTAAAACTAGTTATTGTTCGCTACGACTACTTTCGATGCTCTTAGGAGTCTTCCGTTTAGCATGTAGCCTTTTTGATATTCAGTTATAATTTCTTGATCTTTCTTTCCTTCGGCCGGAGCTTGAGCAACAGCTTCATGGAAATTTGGATCAAATGTTTTCCCAAGTGCTTCAACTGGAGTTAATCCATTTTGTTTTAAAACATCCAGAAATTGATTTCTGATCATCTCAATTCCTTTAACGATGTTTTGAACTTTGTCGTCGTTATCATTTTTAAGAGCATTTACAGTGAGCTCAAAATTATCAACAACACCAATTAAGTTCGTTAAAATTTTCTCATTACCAAACTTCAGTAAATTTTCTTTTTCTCGCTCGAATCTCTTACGAGAATTATCAAATTCAGCTGCTAGATAATAATATTTAGCTTTGAAGTCTTCTGTTTGTTTCTTTTGTTCGTCTTTCAGCTCTACAGTTTCAGCATCATCACTAACCTGTTCTGCTTTCAAATCTTCATTTTCGTTTGTCGTTTCGTTAGTCATTTCATATTCCTCAGTTCGTTACTCCCCAAAGATGGTATCAACCATGTGAGTGTCAATGTTAAGGGTTCATCTTTTTTGAGAAAAAACGAAAATGCGGCCAGTGTAGGCCAGTAAGCTGCCGATATTAGATAATGAAAAAGTTAAAAAGATGGTTTTATGACTTGATGAGCCCTGAAATCTCACCCATTTTGAACATCTCAAAAGGATGAACTTCACCGTAGAATTCATTAGAGACCCAAGCTTGAGCTTGGATGTCAAAATCGAACCATGGTGAGACTCCACAGATCATATTGATTCTATCGAGCGTATCAAGCTTCTTGCAGTAAGGACGGTGATATTTATTAGTGTCGTAAACGTAGGCGCTTCCTATCTTCAATGGGAATTCAATTGTGTTTAACGTTTCACCTTCTGAATTAGAGATAATTTGAATGACGTAATTGGGTGATGTCTGGATTGGAATGTTAACTCTAAGATTGATAAAAACCAATTCATCGTTATGCCAACAGTACTCCATTTTTGTCGATTCAATATGCCCGGCAAGAACTGTAGAAATCCTTGATCGCACAAGAGTTCTCTTGAATGAATCTACGACCGTTTTCACATCTCCATATTGGGCAAATGGTGTTTTATCCTTGAAGGCCAAAGTATCGTTATATGTATTTCGAGCTGTTGAAACATTATCGTATTGAGAGGCAGAACCATGCATGAGTTGAGTCGAGCCAAGAGTTGCTTTGTGTGGATCATCTGAAATTTTATCAATTGCATCCGGATTGTAAGTCAGAGATGAAGAAACATAACTTTTCGATTCTTTCTTGGCATCTTTGTATGAAAACTCATGTAGACCATATAGACCAATGGCCTCTTTTACAGATTTCTCGAGTTTACTGTGGTCGAAGTTAAGAGGCATTTCCAAATAATCTGGAATGTTAAAATTTTTGAATTTGGCGATCTGGTTCTGAATATCTGTATTTTTATAAATGTAATGATGAACCACAACATCGTGTGGAATTTTATCCAGAGGAATGATCCATTTACCTTTATTTGCCATAATTTTTAATGCGGAATAATTTCTTCCGCTAATTGTTCCTTAGGTGTTTTTTCTCTCACACCGTAAGTTGTAATCATTTTATTGAGTCTCTCACCCTGACTAAGGGCCAATTCACTCACATGAGAAAAAGCACCAAGTGGCCAGAAAAGTGCTGGTCCATTTTCTTGAAGACCAATCTTTCTTACAGTATTTACAATTGTAATACGCTCACTCTCAGCAAGTGAAGAATTTAAATACATCAAACGACAAGGAACATTGATTTTTTTTGATTCGACTAATTTTAGCTGAGGATAATCAGCTAATTTATTATCCACTATTCTTCCGAGCGTATCTGATTCCTGATATTTCTCATGAACTCGGAATGGCTCCACGATTGCTTCAATTGTTTTAGAAGCAATTCCATTTTTAATCCATTCACCGTCCACTCCGATGTGAATCGTTTTCATTTTCACATTTTCATCGATTAGCGCCTGAGTTGCCATGAAACCAGTGTTGCGTGAAAGGTAGCGAATAGCGACG
Source organism: uncultured Bacteriovorax sp. (assembly GCA_966211385.1). GTDB lineage: Bacteria > Bdellovibrionota > Bacteriovoracia > Bacteriovoracales > Bacteriovoracaceae > Bacteriovorax. The sequence goes on along the minus strand of CBIHOP010000005.1, from coordinate 2,744 downwards.
TTTTTCCCAGCAAGATCTTTAAAGTTTTTTATTGCACTGTCTGTCGGAGCAATGACATTTACATGCCAAGTACAACTCTCTTTAGGAATTCCTGAAGTCACTTCGAAAACTGGAGTGAGTTCTTTTCCCGATAATAAAAGCTCTCCATAATGAATGATACTTGATACACCAATATCATAATCCCATTTTGATATTTCTGATTTACTAAGAGGATCTGTAGTCTCTTTGCTTTCCACACTTAAGTTCAATCCGACCTTAGCAAGATTTTCCAATCCTGTTTTTTTATCAAAGTCGCTTACCTTTACTTTGACTGCGCTATTGTAAGCAAACATCCGAAAGACTCTATCCTTTGGATCTGCAGGCTTCAAATCCGACAATTTTTCATCAAGACTTAAATCAATCGTCGGTACATCATTTTTCTTTTCAACTTTTGGTGTTGTTGATGTTTGCTTACTTTTCTTCAGAGAAAAAAAGACTCCTGCTCCGACGAGAACTAAAACTGCAATTAGAATTGGTTTTTTCACAAGTAATTTGCCCCACAAAAGTTAATAACGAATTCTATCATGAAAATAAAAATTTAGTCGTATGGCTTGAGTACGCAAGAGCGTTGTTAATATGAAATTTCTCTACGACTTCGAAACTGTCCAGATTGATGACCGAAATAAAGGATTTTGACTGTCGATGGTTTGCAAGTGAAGTTACAAAAACCTTTTTACGATCATTGCTCAATGAAAGTCCGCGAGGAGAAAGCACATTAATTCTTTTTAATAATTTGTCGTTTTTATAATCCCAAACATAAACCGAATCTTCTACAAGATTAGTCATAATAGAAATGCCTTTCTCTTCGACACCGCAAATACTCACACTAAGTCCAATGAGATGTCTTAATTGGGATTTCTCTAATTGTAGATTTTTTACAATTTTATCCGGCGTTATATTTCCAATAACAGTTTGTTCATCTTTATCTTCAACCCCACCGGTAAAGATGAGATTCCCGTCGCTCAAATCCGAAAAATGTTCAGCATGAGGTCTCATACCAAAAACTCTGTTTTTTAATTCAAGAGTATTTACATCAAACCAAGCGATTGATGTTTGATGTGTCGGTGTTGGTTCCGAAAAAGTAATGATAATCTGTTTTTTATCATAAGAGAGGCTACATTGATGAGCACCTGCGCCGCCTTCCACTACTATATCTTTTAAAACCATTCCTGTGCTTAGATCGAACACTGTCATCGCTGAATCAGCAGGTGTTCTTACGAATGTACTTGCAATGAAAAGTGTTGTGCCAGGAATGTAACAACCGTGTCCATAAAATCTTTTTTTATCTAATTGCAATTTAGTAACAACTTTATTTTGATAAACGTCGAATTCATAGCAAGTATTACCTCGTCTAGGGATAAGCATGACTCTCCCTAAAGAGTTTGGGTTTTGCTCAACTGAGTGTGGAAAAACGGGAACATCAAGGATGGCATTTTCTTTATTGTCATTGAGAAACGCTAGTCCAGGACGAACAGCGCCATAATCGCCATTTTGACGTTTGTTAATGAATTCAACTGTAGGATCAATTCCAGCCATGCTCAAAGAGCTGAACTGCGTTTTGGTTTTATCGATTAATTTTAAAAATTCTTTGTGATCATTTCGAGGAAGGATTACATCGGTCGCATGAACTAATGAAGAAGAAAGAGATAGACCTATTCCACCCAGCAAGGAACTTGAAATAAAGTCTCTTCTTTTCAATACTCCCTCATTGTTTAAGCTTTAGGATTATCAAGCAACTCAAGCAATCTATTTTTACTCAAATCTTGAATGAGTTCATTGATATCTTTTTCGAATTTTCCTTTTTCCAATTCGTACTCTGACTCGAATTCTACGATAACCTCAGCTAGTTTTCTTTTGCCATCAAGTTTACGGCAGAAAAGTGCAGCGAGCCCTTCGACTACATAACCTCTATTCTCTTTTTGATTGAATAAATAATAGACCTGAGGATTAACATTTCTTCCCGCGGCTAAAGGTTCTGCATGTATGAAAGGATATAAATTACCGTTGTCCATTTTTCCTCAGCTATATCTTAAAACATCAACTGATGTTTCTGAATTTTTCCTTATTGGAGCACCATCAATTTTAACCAAGTAAGTATTTGTCTGCAAATAAAGCGCAAGTGAAAGATAGGCGAGTCCCCAAGTGAAATGCTGATCGCAGGCACCTTCCCATAACTTGTCTTTGAGGAACATGCATGATCCCTTGCAGATTTGAACCACGGGACATTTTACGCATTCGCTACGAGTGCTCCAGTGATAAGAAGTATTCAATTCAGCTTCGTTAAACTGATCGACATGTCCAATTTTGTGTCCGCCTTTCGCTGTAACGTTCTGGCAAGTCAGAACATTTCCATCAATATCCAGTGCAATAGACGTTGGAAGATCCATACTGCACTTCTGGCCGACGCTATCGGCGTTACGCTGATTAGTAATGGACTCAAAAAAATCATGAATGAAGATATCAATCATTCCGACGTTTAAATCAAATGGATATTGCTTCACTAGCTCTGTGAAAATTCCGTTCACTAAATCTGTACGCTTATTTTTGTCGGAGACGTAACTCATTCCTGCACTATCGTATGGAGTAGCGAGGTCATGAGTAAGTCTAACGAGTTTAGGGTCAACTTTTAATTTGTCCGCTATGTATTTTCTAATTGTGAGTAGAGAATAATTTTTAGGTGAAATAGTAGCATTGAAAGAAACCAA
>CBIHOP010000004.1:0-26584 GCA_966211385.1 uncultured Bacteriovorax sp. | reverse complement strand
CTGAAATGATAATCTTAATATGGGGGTGCTCTCGGCAAACATTTAAGGCCTCAGTGGCCGAGCGTGCGGTGATCAAAGAAAATCCGGGAATGGCAAACATCTCTTGATACATGTCCAGTAAGTCCTGGTCATCATCAACTATTAAAATCGTTTGGTTACCTTGCAATTTTCCTCCGTTGTTCTCTCAATTCATTCTAGATTGAAAAAGCAACGATAAAATTTTCTTGAGAATACAGATCGAAGTGGATGGATTTAATAGGCATAAAAAAAGGAGACTCGAAGTCTCCTTTTTAAAATTGGCCAAGATTTGAGGCACAACTATTTGAATTATTCAATAATTTCAAGGACTGAGCGCTTCTTAAGTTTTGTAGAAGCTGCGTTCAGGATCGTTCTCAAAGAGCGGGCCGTGCGACCTTGCTTTCCGATAATCTTTCCTAAGTCAGTCTTATCCACTTTCAGTTCGATGACCGTCGTTTGTTCACCAACGATTTCGTTAACTGAAACTGCATCTGGCATATCTACCAGTGCTTTACTTACGTAACTAATAAGGTCTTTCAACTCGCTCACAACAACCTCCAAAAAGCCTAAAACTACCTAAGACGATCTTGGTAATTAAAGAGCGATTTTTTGGTTTCTAAGAAGAGTTCTCACTGTATCTGAAAGAGTTGCCCCTTTTTCTACTAGTGCTTTAAGACGATCTACTTTTACGTTTTTTAGTGAAGTAGCATCGTGTGGGTTATATTGACCAAGTTTCTCTAGGAAACCACCATCTCTTGATTTACGTGAATCAGTTACAACAATAGTATAAACTGGATCGTTCTTTCTTCCACCGCGTGAGAGTCTAACAGTTAACATCTAAAAATCTCCTAAATTGAACATCAGCTCTTATGTACATTTAACTTTTTGAACGTTTAATAAGAACAAAAATAAAAACAGATAAAACTAAATAAATCAAACGGCTTAATTAGTCAAACTTTAAGTCATTAAAAATAGCCTTTTCCCCAGGGACCTTTGCCGCTTTTTTCTTTCTTTTTCCCCTGGCCTCCTAAATCGCCAAAAGGATTCATGGCGTTAGGATCTGCTCTAAATCCTTTCTTTTGACCAAATCCCGGCATGCCCGGCATTCCGCCGCCATTCATCATGGCCGAAAGACCACCCATCATTTGCTCCATTTGCTTAAACTTTCCTAAAAAGTCGCGCACAGAGTCTTCAGAGTTCCCAGAACCACTTGCGATTCTTTTTAAACGGCTATCCTTGATGAGTTTGTAATTTTGGCGCTCTTGTTTCGTCATTGATGAAATGATGACTTTCATTTTTTTCATTTCATTTTCAGCTGGAGAGAGATCACCAATCTGGCGAAGCATTCCTCCCATACCGGGAATCATTTTAAGAATGCTTGTCATGCTTCCAAGAGAATTCATCATCTCCATTTGTTTCATGAAATCATCAACGGTAAATTTCCCTTTCTGGAAATTCTTCATCATGCTTTCTGCATCTTTTTCATCAATTGTTTCTTGTGCTTTTTCTACGAGAGAAACAACGTCTCCCATATCGAGAATGCGTTTTGCGAGACGATCCGGGTGAAAGAGCTCGAGGTCTTTCATCTTCTCGCCCATCGATACATATCGAATAGGAACGCCAGTCACGTGTCTAATAGAAAGGGCCGCTCCCCCTTTTGCATCTGAATCCATTTTTGAGAGGACAATCCCCGTGACACCAATAGCATCGTGGAACGCTTTAGAGACGTTTACGGCCTCTTGTCCTGTCATCGCATCTGCAACCATCAAGACTTCAGGTTTTTGAGATTCAAGGGCGATTTTAACTTCTTTAAGTTGTCCCATGAGTTCTTCATCAACGTGTAGACGTCCGGCCGTATCGATGATGACGACGGATTTGTGGCGCTTGCGTGCCTCCTCCATTGCGGCCAGGGCAATTTCTTTTGGATGAAGATTGAGATCTGAATCAAAAATATCGACGCCGATTTGGCCGGCCAGCGTTTGTAGTTGCGCTTTAGCGGCCGGACGGAAAGTATCAGCAGGAACTAAGAGAACATCTTTTTTCTTTTTGTTTTTTAAGTGCAGAGCAAGTTTTCCAGAGAATGTTGTCTTCCCTTGTCCGTTCAAACCCACAACGAGAATCGGAACAATTCCCGGACGCTCGAGATTGATTTCTTCGTTGGCGTCACCCATGATTTTTGCGAGTTCATCATGCATGATTTTTACAAATTGCTCTCCCGGATTTACTCCACGGATAACTTTTTCACCAAGAGATTTTTCTTTAACAGAGTTAACGAATTCCTTAACAACTTTGAAATTTACGTCTGCTTCCAGAAGTGCTGTACGCACGTCCTTCAATGTTTCTTCAATATTCTCTTCTGTGATTTTTGATTTTCCCTGAATCGCTTTAAAGGCATTCGAGAACTTTTCACTGAGTGTATCAAACATGATTTTTCCTTTTACAATTGCACATTAAATTTTTTAGCAATGATTGATCGACAGTCGTCTACTTTGTTTGCAAGCAACGGAGTCATTTTTTTAAACTGTTCGAGATGACGTGAACTATACCAGAGCGCACCGATGACATCCACTCCAAATGCAGTGGCCCCTTCGATATCTGAGGGACTGTCACCGATATGGATGATTTTTTCTTTCGCATAACCCGCACTCACCTGAATGAGTCCCTGGGGATGCGGCTTTGAAGGCCCATCATCGTAGCAAAAGATGTTTCCAAAAAGCGGGGCAATTTCTAGTTTTTTTATACTGTTGATGGTTGAGGCCCGAGGTCTGGCCGTCCAGATCGCCAGCTCAAAACCTAAATTCTTTAGATCAAAAAGCAGGTCGCGAACACCAGGAAACAACTGGAATTCACGAAAGTCGGTGTTCACTAAAGTTCCGTCGTGATCCCAAATGATGAGACCGCGATTGTTTAAGTGGTTACTTTGGCCGTGAATATTTTTTTGATCCATTACTCACTCATTGACTAGGTGTCCAAGGCTTGCTACCTAAGAGGTTCAAACACCAGGCGAAATCATGACAAATAATGGCCCATTTAGTACGGAACTTCAAAAAAAAATCGACCTTCTAAAAGTGCGTCGCAAACCTGTACGCTTAGGAGAAATTCATTTTGATTCGCCTCTGTTACTAGCTCCCATGTCATCAATCTGCACAGCTCCTTTTCGTCGTTTGATGGAAGATCTCGGAGCAGGTGGAACGGTTTCAGAACTCATTTCCTGTCATGGAATCAATTACAAAAATGTACGCACGCGTGACATGCTGAAAATTGATCCGCATGAAAAAAATATTGGTCTGCAACTTTTTGGTGAAGGTGCAGAGGCCATGGCCCAGGCCGCAGTTGTAGCGGAAGAATTCGGACCAAAATTTATCGATATCAATATGGGCTGTCCGGTTAAAAAAGTTGTCGGCACAGGAGCGGGATCTTCGCTTTTAAAAGACACTTCTACTCTAGGACATTTTTTTTCAACGATAAAAAAATCCATTAAAGTTCCGCTGACGATTAAAATCCGCATTGGCTGGGACCATGATTCAATCAATGCAATGGAAGTCATTCACATCGCTCGCGAAGAAGGTGTTGAGTTTGTCGCCGTTCATGGTCGCACTCGTTCACAACAATACACAGGACAGGCCAACTGGGATTTTCTAGAGCACCTTGGGGAAAAAGCACCTTTAGATATTATCGGCAATGGTGATTTGCATACGGCAACACTTGCGCGAAAAAAAATGGAGACCACAAAATGTCAGGCCTTGATGCTTGGCCGCGGTCCTCTTCGCAATCCATTTCTTTTTCTTGAACCCTACATAGAAGAAAATGAAAATATCGATTTTACTCCTGAAGACTACTATGAAGTTTTAGAAAAATTAGTGGAATACTCTCGCCCTTACGCCCACACTGATCACACTCTTCTCATCTCTGTTCGCAAGCATCTCATTTGGATGGCAGCAGGTTTTAATAACGTCGCTCCTTTCCGCGAGAAAATTTTCAAGACTCCTGATCTTGAAGAGACGATGAAAATTTCAGCTGACTTCTTCCTTACAATGACAGAAAAGAAAAAGCGTCTGACTGACCATGACTCTTTCATGACCTCTGGTCATGGCTAAAATCCGCCTCAAATTTATGCCACCTCTTCACTAAACATCTGTAGCGTTTAAAGGTGGTTAGTAAGACTTCTCTTAATACTTTAGTATTTTGCTAAACTTCCGATAAGATGAATGATGTTTATGAAAGCAAAGCCTATTCACAACATTTCACTCGCCTTGTTGCTCCTCATAGGAGCGGGAGCGATGAATGTTTATGCCAGCGAGGAAAATGTTCCGCAAACCCGGGCGTTAGTTAGAGCATTGGAAAAACCAGAAAAAAAAGCATCTGCACATTCTTACGTCGCCCATAAAACTCATTTTTGTAACGAAGAAAATCCCAATGGCGGAAAAAGTATTTTAGAAGCGCTAAATGCTGCCAATGAAGACACACAAAAAACAATTGATAAATTAAAGGCCGAAATTAATGAACATTCGGCTTTTGTCACCATTCTTGATAGTACAGTAATAGCGAAAACGGCCCAGTTCGACAGTTTAGATAACGTGGCAAAAGGAAATGGGAACGAACAAGCTGTCATTCAAAATTTTAATCAGGCCTTAAATACTGCTGTTCTTCTCGCCGCAGTTCAATCAATCACTGAAACAACTCAAGAAAAGTTTGAACCAGACGCTTTCAAAATAGCGATGTGTGAAAAGTTGAAAGATTCTGGTGCTTGTGGTCTCTTCTCTCAATATTTTTCTTCCAATAGAAAATCGCTTAATTTCCTGGCAGAAGCTTATGGAATGGCCAAAGATAAAACAAATCTTCGCGCGCATTTAAGTAATCATTTAAAAGTGAAACCGATCCTCACTCCGCAAATGATGACTACGCTCATTAAAGAGAATCCAAAGCTTAGTTCATTCATGCAACAAGCAGACGCAGAAGATATGATGAACTGTCTGGATACGGAAAATAAATCTCGCTCAGTAAGTGAGTGTCAAAGCATTCTTGCCAAAGATGAAAATAAACAATTAATTGATGCTGTAAAAAAAGAAGGGCAACAACTTCAAGAAACGCTTGCACCACTCTCACCAGAGATTCAAGCTTCTCTTGCCCAATCTCATGCGGAGCTAGCTTCTCAACAAAAGCTCATCAACGAAAATGCCAAAGCATCGGCCGATAAAGATCAAAAACTCAAAAAAGCTTATGCTGAAGAAACTTTAAAATGTCGCAATCAAGTTAATGCCGTCATTAAAAATTCTCTTCGTAGAAATGAAATGCTCGAAAGCTGTAATGTCGCCAAAAACAAAAGCGACGTTGATATGTACTTACGAAACGTCTCTACAACTCTTGTAAAATTAAAAAACGCCCAGGCCGCAAATAACTATAGAGATATCGAACATGTTAAGGCCTACCTTCTTAAAAAATATCTGTGTCAGTGTGCTAAAAACGAACCCGTTAAACTCGTTGATCAATCAACTTGCTACAATGTGAGTGATGTGAGTGCCGTTGATACTGTTTTAAAACTTGAAGGAAATGTGGGCAAGGCCATCGATTCAATGCGATTTGGAGTTGGTTTTTCAATCGAAGATAAATGTGCAGCTGCACCAGTAGAAGTTGTTAAGGCCTGTGAACGTGAAATTCCAGGTGACGGAATGAAACGTGCCTGTGCGATCGCCAATTCAGAAAAAGTAGTCGCTCAAAAAAATGAATCACGTGATAGAGAGTGGAAAAAAGTCACTGATGAGTATTATGTTAAACGTGATCCATCTTCTAAAAAAGGATATACACTGACTCCAAAGAAAAAAACTTGGGAGTTAGTTGCTGAAGGTGTTGCTCCCGTTATCCCAAGCATAGTGCCTGTATGGTTTTCAAATTATCAAATCAAACAGAACATCAATATGCTGACTCAACAGGCGCTTGCGGAAAAGCAGTACTATCACACGATCGACATCTACAATAAGTCTCCATGGATGTATGGTTATCCCTATTTTCAAGGGAACTTCTTCCCAACAGGTACTGGAACAACAGGGACGACAACAAATCCTGGTTACAATTTTGGAAATCCATTCACAACGCCTTAACTTGTGGGCGTTTTCATAAAAGCTGAAAATCGACATTTACCCGAGTTTTGTAGCCAACCTTTTTATTTCTCAAGACTTAGCATTTCACTCGGAAAAACCTCAAAATCACCTCAATTTGACTCTCAGGCGCGGTAAAATATTCCTTATACGCGCTTCGAAAAAAGACCTTTAACTTAAGCTTAAGCGTAAGACGATAAAAGAATTGAGATGAAATTGTTAAGTCAGAAATTTCCATTCATCGTTTTATTAGCAGCTCTATTAGCGAGCTGTGTGCCGAGTAATGCTCCCTCATCTCGCCGAAGTAAAGTTACATCAAATGTAGAAAACGGCGGAACGACAACCACTCCAAACAATCCCGTTTTCAATGAGAGTGATTCACTTTATTGGTTCAGCGCTGAAAAAGTACTTTCAACCATCACGCTTAATCTCAACAATGAAAATGTCATTTATCTTCGCGGTAAAGACATGCATACATTCCTTACAAGCAAAGATGCCGTTGGGGAATATTATCGCAAACAATATTGTCTCGTTGGTGATTTTGGATCAGGAAAACAACTAAGAGTACGAGCTGTTCCCATTTACATCAGCAACTATTCGACAAAAACAATCGAGCGCATGTTGCGTGTTGATGTTCCAAGTGAAGGTGAAAACCGCGCCGCTTGTGCTTTTTCTACAATTGATTCTGTCCCATCTGGATCAGCGGCTTATAAACTGAAAGATATCTGCCCTGCTTGTGCAGCTTCAGGAAAAATTACTTCTACTAAAATGTATCTCTTTGAGAGTAAGGCAACCGCACTTCCGGCCACACTAACTCAAATCACGAATGACAAAATTAATATCCTGGGTATGAATATTCGTGTTGATCTCGAATCGAACTCTTCAACTCCAAGCAGCTCATGTACAAATAGCGCGTGTGAAGCAAAAGGTTTTGATTGCTGTATTGAAGGTCAGTGTGTGAAAGATGCCAGCTTAAAGGCCAATGCCTCTCTTGATCCTCTTTATGCTCAAGCACAAGCTGAATACGCTGTTAATCCACTAAGTTTTCTGAACTATCCAAATATCTACAACATTTGTACGAATATTTCTCACAATCCTCCTCCAACTCCGAACACTGGTCCAACTCCCGTTTCAGAAGCTGAAAAAAGAGTGAAGGATTATTTCGATGATTTCTCATGTATCAATAAACATGAATCGAATCTTGGAACAAGCACATGTAATGCCACTGACTATGCCAACGCAAAAAAGAAATTGGCGATTGCCTGCGGTTGTCCAGCTACATATACCGACAATGAAAGAGAACTAAAATGTCCTAACTGGGGTGTTCGTCCGCTTTATAAAAATCAGACGGTGCAGGATCCAACTCTTGCTGCAAACATTGCTGACTTTTATTGTTATACACCGGTTCCGGAAAATCCAATCGGACCTATTACAAATCTTAACTTAAGCGTTCCAAGCAGAAGTGCTCCTCACCGCTTCTATTCTTCTACTGGAACTAACTATGATGACATCGGAAAACTTTCTTCGACCATAAAACAAGAAGGCGAAGAATTTTTCTATCTGGATAATACATCGAAGACAGGTCCAGTGAATGGTGAATTCAACATCAACTCTGTACTTGGAAATATGGTTGTCGGACTTTCACAGACGAATCCTGCCAAAATGGTTACAGTCGAGTTGGGAAAAACTTATATCCTTTCAAGCGTGAATGGTTATTTCACGCCATGTTCGAAGTGTGGAAAAGACAGCTGGTTTGAAACGTTCTCTGCTCACCCTTCTATTGTCGGAGGTTCAGGTCTTAAAGCAGTGGGATACTCTACTGCAAGAGATGCTTACTCTGGAAATACGACATACGGAAACTATGAAGATACTAAATTTGGTCGCGCTTGTTACGTTCCTGTGACGATGCTTGCTTTCTCACACAAAAAAGAAAGTACATTGCAGGCACAGAGACAAAATCGTTTGAAAACTCAAGCGGCGCTTTACATGAATGGTTATCAACGTGATTGGTATGGTTTTAATAAAGGCGCACTCATTGGATCATTTGATGGCGTTACTTGGTTTGCTATTGGATCTTCAAGAAGAATTACGGCCACATCAACAAAACTTTTCATCGCTGTTAATGGAGCCTTTTTAGATCTCGCCGACCGCACGGATACAATTGTTAATATTATTCCGGATCAAGGAAACAACACGGCATCGAATTTTGATTTCGATCCGCAAATTGCCGTCAACTCTCCTACTCAAAACACGGCAGCTTCATGTCAGCAATACCATCAGTGTAATACTGATACAGATTGTGTAACGAAGTTAGGCTGGGAATATACATGTGCTGATGTTTCGCAGTTAAAATCAAAATGGCCGATCTATGATTCCGATGCAAAAGAAATTGTTAACCAGGAACGAGTAGGAACTATTTTTGAAATCCTTCAAGGAACAACGAATATGGGTGATAATCCTAAACGTTGTGTTTTCCGTGGAGCTGGGGCACCTTGTGTTCGTGACATTGGTACACTGACAAATGATTTCAATTTAAAAAATCTAACGTGTGCACCAAACTTTTACTGTGCTTCTCTTTCATCTAGTAAATTCAACACAGAGTTGGTTCGCTCTCCGAATGACATTGGAAACATCCTCTTTGGTATGGATGCGAATGTCTTGGGCCGTCCACTCAACTATGTGACAGCGAACAAACCATTAACTTCTGAAATAATTGCGAACATTAAAAACTCTGGATCTCCGGATGCGCTTAATTTAACTTCAGCGCAGATAAACGACATGGGAGTTTGTCGTCCAGGGCGTCGCCTCTCTTCAAACGTTGTGACGGCCCATTCGGATCAGGACACTAACAGAAGAACGGACTATATTTCGCAAATCGGTTCGTGCTTATCAACGGGCATTGGGGCCAATCGTTTCAATACATGTCCGGTTTTTGGCGAAGATTTAAACTATGTTGATCCTACGAGTTCAAACCTTACGACGCTGACGAAACTGCAGGCACAACATACTCAGAACTCGTGCGGTGGTGAAGCAAAGAACTCTTCTGATGAATCAGCATTCAAAGCAATCGAAGGACTTTCGCTGCTTAATCAGCAAAATTTTGCTCTTCCAACTCTCGTTGCAGATGCTTGCTTCCGTCGTGCAGGTTCAGTTTGTCATACAGATTTAGATTGTGGTCCAAATAAAATGCATGCTGAGCTTGCCGATTCAAAACCACTTTCATTTTTTGGTGGAACTGAAGCCGAACAAAATTATTGGAAAGAATCTCTAGTGTGTGGACAAGGCGCACCGGTTCCTGCTTTTGGTAGTGCCGATTTCTTCAATTACAATATGGGACAAAACAGATGTTGCCGTGAAATTGGAAAAGATTTTACGATGTATACGTCTGGTCCAAAATCGATCATCCCGGAAAATACTGGTTCGAATGAAACATTAAGTACAAGTACTTTTGCTGTGGCCCAACCAAACGCCTCGAACAGATATTCACGATACTCTGTATCTGCAACGGCCAACAAAGCGACATCGACAATTCCTCGCGTGACTGCTTTAACAGAACCAAATTCTAATCAGTGGAAAGTTATCAATGAAACTGGTACGGCCAATTGCTGTGGCGGTGGATGGGTAAGAAAATTTGCTGATGGTACTCACGATTGGAAAAAACGTGATCGTCTCACATTTGATTCATCTAACCTATCATGTTTAAACTTCCGCTCTCCTCTTGTGAACTCGGATTACAACGCTTTCGGCGACGCTGCTGATGATATTAACTTGAATGCTTATCAAGAAGAATTTGCAAACTTCTGTCGTAACCATATTTTTAATAGCGGATGTATGCAAATTCCATGGCCTGCTCAAACGGGTTATGAAATCAAAGCGCCATACATTTATCAGACCACTTCTCAATACACGTCGGAAATATCTATCCCGGCGGCTACACTTACAGATGGTCGTGCTCGTTTAGATACGACTCCAGTTACAGATCCGATTGAGACTCAAGAGATTAATCAGAAGTCTTACCCAGATGCTCCTTATCCACCAGAACCATACTACTTCGTAGGAAGTGGAACGTTCAAACCAGATTTGGAACTTCCTGCAAATCAATCTTATAACTTCTTCACAAGTATTGCTGATGATTACGGTGTAAGTATGTACCTTCCGGCCTACATTCCATTTGATTTAACACAGTGGCTTGCAGGGACGAACACTTACAATATTAAAGTTTGGGTCCGTTATTTTTACGATAATGGCTACACTGATGCGTATGAAGCGACTCCTGTATTTAATAATGCCGCTTGTAACAGCATTATCGATTTTACAAGTACTACTGGTCAGCCAGTCGATGCCTTAAAACCTTTTGAGACTGGTGGTGGAACGAATGAAGCGTTCTGTATTACTTCGACAGCGAAAACTTCTTTCCGCCCTGTTATTTCTGTTAAAGCTTATACGGGTGCAGCGGGTACTCGCCAATGGAAATATGCCGGAGTTGTTATCGAATTCAGAACTCTTGAATTCAATAAAGGTCAAAAAGTTGCCGTTCCAGGGACTCCTTACTACTACCTCACTAAGCTTGGACGTTTAGAGCTCAATGGTATTCCACAGATTACCTACGATCCTCTCTACTGCAGCAATAATCACAATAATCTCGTTCCAGGTATTTTCAAACCTACACTGACCACACGTGCTCAGTTTGAAGCAGGTACAAACTCAGGAACATATTCAACTGACACAAACGATATGTATGGAGATATTGTTAACAATGACAGTATCGTGAATTACGGAAACGGGGCCAAGAAGTTCGTTACGCAGGATAAACTTGCACTCTCTCCCATTTTTTCGAGCAAAGATTTCACTTGCTGTACTCCATTGGGGAAAACGACAACCTCGGCCGATAGATGCTGTTCTAACCATGCTAAAAACGTAAACGGAAAACTTACTTGTAAACTTCCAACTGGAACAGACTTGAATGTTTATTTCAATAAGTTTGTTTCAAGTGAAGGTGTCGGTGCGGATCAACCAGGTGGTGAAGGTCTGATCGTTAACGATGACGATGAAGAAAAAATCGATTTTATCGCGCTTACTGGTGAACCAAAACTTCGCGATTCAACTTTTGATAAACTAAAACTTTTAGGTGAAGCATACTGTGACAAAGGAACCGTAACGACTGGTGGGGCCTTCGGTAAATTCCCTCCTGAGCCGTTTGCCGGGGCCTATAACACTCCACCAAGCGGACTACCGAGCGGTTTAACGCTGGAGCAGACGTTCCCAATCAGTATTGTTGACTCTATTGTGGACTCTCAGGCCGATGATCCAACTGTTGGTAAGTTCCCATTCGATAACGGCTACCGCTGGAACCACCACTTCTACTGTAAATAGTACCTATTTTAAAGATTGAGACATTTTCAGGTGCTGATTTTGGTGCTAGGTTAAGGCCATGAAAAACCTCTATTTATGCGTCTTTTTTACGGCCTTCTTTTCACTAACTTCGGCATCGGCACAAGAACTCAAAGTGGCCTGCTCACATGCAGAACTTTGTTTGCTTGCTAAAAATATTGCTGTTGAATTCAATGAAAAAATTAGTACGGAAACTTTGGTCACCATGAGTGGCGATCCTCATGAATTCTAACCGACATTCAATTAATTAAAATCTTTGATTTCTGCACCTCTGGTTCTCGTTGGGCCGACAGAACTCAATCCCGGGATTAAAAAAGTACAATTCCAACGAGCAAAAAATAAAAATTTAACGACAGTTTTTCTTCCTCTCACTCCAGAAAGAAAGGCCAGTTATTCACATGGTTCAGGTGAAGCGTTTGCTCATTTTTGGTTATACCCGAAAATCTATTGTGAAATGAAAAAAGAGCTGGCCCAAAAGCTTTTTAAAAAAGAAGTCAAAGACAATAGCTGTGAAACTAAAGCGAAGCTTGTGGAAGAGAAGTTAAAGTCGACTCTTTCAAAACTCACGACTCCTATTGTTTTAACCCACGATGCGCTTTGGCCGCTTCTTCAAACTTATAAACCAAAAGAACTCAGCATTGTGGCCATCAAAGGATCAGGCCATCATGAGGAAGCAACTTCTGAATCTGTTAAGAAACTTTACACCGTTTTGAAATCTCCAAAAGTCATTTGGCTGGAAGAAACCGGTATTCATGTTCCATCTAATGTAACTTCGCTTAAAAGAAAAACAGATGGCACTCTAAAGCTTGATACTGCTAAATCATTTGAAGGAACTCTGTTTGGGACTGTTGAAAAACTGAATGCAGAATTAATAAGATTAGGGACTCTTTAATGACCTCTGTTTTATCGGCCAATAAAATTTCTTATAGCTATGATCAGCGAACGCCGATTCTCACTGATATTTCTTTTAACCTCGAAAGAGGACAAAGTTTAGGCGTCTTAGGTCCCAATGGTGGTGGAAAATCAACATTGATGAAAATCATTGCGGGTTTACTAAAACCTGATTCAGGTGTTATCTCTTTTAATGGTCGCCCCGTCTCTGATTTCAAGAAATATCCCTACCATCTTTTTAGTTATGTTCCTCAGAGCAGTGAACTCAACACCACTCTTCCCGTGAAAGTTTCGGAGTACATGGATTTTTCACTCTCACTTTATAAAAATAATCCTGAGCTCAAACTCGATGCAACTTCTGTTGATCGTTTATTGAATCTCGTGGGAATTGAACATAAAAAAAATGATCGACTATCCGAACTCAGTGGTGGTGAAAAACAACGTGTCCTCTTGGCGCGCGCGCTTATTCAAAAACCGCATGTTTTACTGCTTGATGAACCAACGAAAGGTCTTGATAGCAACGGCCAGGATCAATTATTAGGTCTTCTCGATAAAATCAAAGAAACTGATCATACGTCCATAGTCATTGTTGACCACAATATCAATCAGATCATAAAAAACTGTAACAAGATTCTTTGTCTCAACCGCAGTCTGCACTGGCACGATCACAAAGATTTTCTCACTAAAAATATTCTCGAAAATGTGTATCACTGCGAGTTTGAACATTTACTTATTCACGAGCATGGTGGAACGCATGCTCACAATCATGAATTCTGCCAGCATGATCACGGCGAACAAAAAACGACTTCTCATCCGTTTATCAGGAGAAAGTCATGAACGCTCTTATCAGTTCGTTGCAAGAATTCATTCAATATGATTTTTTACTTTATGCCCTACTCGGCACAATTTTGCTTTCTGTGACTTGTGGTTTGATTTCACCGCTCATTATTGCGCGTAAGAACGCTTTTATGGGAGCGGCCATTTCTCATTCGACTTTGCTTGGGTTGGCGATCGCACTCAGCTTCTTTTCTGCTAGTGAATCGTTGTTTGTGTTTCTTCTCACTTTAACAATCACATTATTGCTCACGCTTTTTTTGGCGCATTCAACGTTTAGACAAAAACTTCCCAATGATTCACTCATTGGTATTTTCTACACAAGCACCATGGCCCTGGGAATTATCATCCATACTTTGTTCGCCAAAGAAAAAGGTGATCTCATGGGATTTCTTTTTGGTAATATTTTATTACTGACAAAAGAAGATCTCATTCTCTCTTTCATCCTCTTAGGTGCAACTGCGCTGATTATTTTAATCCCATTTAAGAAGTGGCTCTTTATTACCTTTGATGAAGAAACGGCCATCACCAGTGGAATTAAAGTCCCTCTGTTTCACTATGCTTTTTTTGTGATGCTCGCATTTTTGATTGTTACGAGTATCAAATTGGCAGGCACAATCTTAGTGGAGACACTTCTTTTAGTTCCTGGCTTTTTTGCTCTGTCTTTTGCCAAAAACAGCCGTCAGACATTCATCTTCAGTACAATTTTTTCTGTTTTTTTTGCAGTTTTAGGAATTATCCTGGCCAATACCTGGGGTCTTCCCTCTGGGGCCACACTTGCAGTCGTTTTGTTTGTGGCACTCGTCCTATCTCTTTTACTGAAAAAAGTTTATAATTGGCGTAAGTAAACTTTTTTCGGAACACAAAAATGAAAAATCTGAATGAGCCCAGAACGGTAGCAGAAAGTGCAGTTGAAATGCGCTATTTAGTTATGCCTAACCATACTAATCCCCAGAATTCTATCTTTGGTGGTGTGGTGATGTCGTGGATTGATATGGCCGCGGCCATGGTTGCTGAAAGGCATTCGAATCGTCCGGTTGTCACTGTTCACGTTGATGACATTAGTTTTAAAGCACCGATTAAAATTGGTGATCACGTTCTTATTAAAGCAAGTTTAAATTTTGTTGGTAAATCATCGATGCTTGTTGGCGTAAAGGTTATTGCCGAAAATCCATTTACTGGAATTGCCCGACATACAACAACGGCGTACCTCGCTTTTGTGGCCCTTGATGATATCGGAAGACCCATTGAAATTCGCGGACTCATTCCGGAAACTGATGAGGAAAAAAGACGGTTTGCCAGCGGAAAAGCGCGCATTGAAGAAATGAAAGCTAAAAAGAAGAAAACGGTTTAATAATGCTGGTTAGATTCATCTTAACATTCTTGTTGATTGTGGATGGTGCTTGGGCGGCCCTTGAGTACTCCAAAATCGATTTTCCAGGTTGTCCGGATAATTCTTTCTGTCAGAAAGAAACGGGCGTCGTGAGAAAAAAATGGCTGGAAGATATTGATCTCTTTTCGAAAGATAAAATTTCTGCAGAGAAATTTAACAGCATAATTCAAAAAGAGTATGGTTTGCCCATAACGGGATGGGCGCAGGAAGAGGCCAGCATTAGTCCAAGAATCATTATGTGGGATTCTCCTTGTAAGCAGCATCGTAAAGAGGCCACAAAGTTTTACATCAGTGAAATTTTCCGCAAAAATTTGAAATCCGACGAACTCAAATCACTTCCGAATCTTTATTTTGCAAAGGCCATTGGTCTTGATGAGAATAAAAAAATCTACAGCGTGACTATTCCTCGAGGAGACGCTCCTTATTTCATCAAAGACGGAAAATTTTATTTCCTGCGCGAAGATGAGGGAAAGTATTATGGTCTTCTCATTTCTCGTGATGGCGATTTGAAAGTTGCAAAAGTAGAAACAATTGCTGAAACACCAAAAGAAGGAATTTGTTTTAAGGAACAAATTGATTATTTCTTGCGCGAATCGCCCGCTCCCAATTTCTATCAAGGCTACTATTGCAAAGATGTATGGGACAAAGATGAAAAAAAGTACAAGACACTGCTCTTGGGATGGAGTTGTAATTGAGGCTTTGTCTCTTCAACGTAGAAAATCTTTTCATGCTGAATACCGGTCATCGTGACGGGTTCAAAAAACCTCAAGATAAGATTGATTGGATAGGACGAACGCTCAGAGAAATTGATGCTGACATCATTATGCTTTGTGAAGTCGGTGGTCTGCAAAGCCTGGATCTGTTCAACCATAAACAACTGCACAACAATTATTATTCAGCCCTTCTTCCTGGAAATTCGGACCGCGGAATTGAGATGGGATATCTGATTCACAAGCGTTTTCCGTACTCTCATCAGCTCCTTTCACACCGGGAAAAAAGCATCGATTTCAACTACCCTCATGAATTGAAATCGCATCAGGCAGAAACGCAGAAGTTGAGTCTTTTTCCCAATGAACTGCCTCCCAAACAACTAAAGATTCATCGATTCTCCAGAGACATTTCTGAACTAAGACTTATCAAAGATCAGAAAGTGGCCATGATCATTTTTCTCGTCCACCTCAAATCAAAAATGGATAAGGACGGCATAGATTTCAATGGATCTCTGAGGCGACAAGCAGAACTCAAGGCCCTTGTTAATACCTACAACGAGCGTCGCCTGGAAATGCCTCATGTCCCGGTCATCGTCGCTGGGGATTTTAACGGTATGGCCCAACGAAATTCATGTGAATCCGAATTCAGATATTTATACGAGAAAACTGATTTAGACGACGTTCTCGAATTGATCGGAGAAGAGAGTGAGAGACGTCATACATACTTCCATTTTAATCGGGAAAACGTCCGCGAAGCGAGCCAGCTCGACTATATAATGCTCCCTGCAGAGCTAAGAGACAGAATTAAAAAAGAAGAATCGGGCATTTATCTTTTCCGAGACCAGCATGGTGTAGTCGTTCCCTATCCTCAGGATTCCTTCCAGCGTTATGCCCTTCCCTCTGACCATTATCCTCTCGTTCTCACCCTAGAAAATTTCTAATATCCATTTGTTAATCCTCTTTTTATACGTTACATTTTGCCTTCATCTTTTAATTTTTTTCCAGTGCACAATCGCGATTTTCGCCTGTGCCTGACGAGGACATGAAATGGAAAAAAAGGGGCCACCGCAGACTTGGAGTAAAGAAGAAGCTGATAGCGTTTATCACATCTCGAGATGGGGTGATGGCTATTTTGATATCAACGATCAAGGACATCTTTGTGTTCTTCCAAGTCAGGATGAAAACGGTCCTCGCATTGATATTTCTGAAGTTCTCGAAGAGATGAAAGCTCAGAATATTCCACTTCCAATCGTTGTTCGTTTTCACGATATTCTTCGTTCACATGTAAAAGTGATTAACGAAACATTCCGCGATGTCATTAAAGAGGCCGGCTACCAAGGTCGCTTCACAGGCGTTTATCCGATTAAAGTTAATCAGATGCGCGAAGTCGTTGAAGAAATTGTCGATGCAGGATCACCATATGACTTTGGTCTTGAAGCAGGTTCTAAACCAGAACTCCTTTCAGTTCTTGCTTACAACGATAATTTAAATGCACTTACAGTTCTTAACGGTTACAAAGATGAAGATTATCTTCGTCTCGCTCTTCTTGGAAACAAACTGGGAAGAAAATGTATCGTTGTTATTGAAAAATTTTCTGAACTTCACAAAATTTTAAAACTCGCTCGCGAGATGAATGTTGAACCTATGATCGGACTTCGTGCAAAGATGGCCATCAAAGGTTCTGGAAAATGGTCTGACTCTGGTGGGGAAAAAGCAAAATTCGGTTTAACAATTGCTGAAATGCTTACGTGTGTTCAAATTCTTAAAGAAGAAAACTACATCAACTCACTTAAACTTTTTCACTTCCATATTGGATCTCAGGTTACTGACATCCGCACAGTAAAAGAAGTTATCCGCGAAGGTGGACGAATTTTTGCCAAGCTTTCTCAATTGGGTGCTCCACTAGAATACTTCGACTGCGGTGGTGGTCTTGGTGTTGACTACGACGGATCACAATCAACATCTGATTCTTCAATGAACTACAAGCTGCACGATTACGCTTCCGACATTGTGTACATCTTAAAAGAAATCTGTGACGCTGAAAAAGTGGCGCATCCAAATATCGTTACTGAATCTGGTCGTGCGATTACAGCAAGACACTCGTGTGTGATCACAAACGTTATCGATAAAATTGAAACGTCTTTTACTGATTACAACACTGACAAAGCTAACGGTGAGCACACTCTCGTACAAAACATCAGAGAGCTTCTTGAATCACTCAACGAAGAAAATGCGCCTGAAACTTACAACGACGCTCTCGATATTAAACGCGAGTGTCAGAATGCTTTCCGTCTGGGAATTTTAAAACTCGAAGAAAGAGCAGTTATCGAAACTCTTTTCTGGAAAGTGACGAAAAAGATTTCATCATTATTACCGACGATGGAATTCATTCCGGAAAATCTTTATGACATCGATCAAGGAATTGCTCCGCAATACCTTTGCAATTTTTCAATCTTCCAATCAGCACCAGATATGTGGGCCATTGGACAACTTCTCCCAATCGTTCCGATTACTCGCTTGAACGAAAAACCAACAGTAAACGGAACACTCGTCGATATTACTTGTGATTCTGACGGAAAGATCAACAAGTTCATCGATATTGATGACGTTAAAACGTTATTACCACTTCACGAACTTAATCCAAATGAAGACTACCACATTGGTCTTTTCCTAACGGGTGCCTACCAAGATGTTATGGGTGATCTTCACAACATGTTTGGTCGTTTAAATGAAGTTCACGTTTTCTGTGATGATGAAGATCCAACAGATTTTTACATTGAAGAAGTCATCAAAGGATCGAGTGCTGAAAACGTTCTCGCGGCCATGCAGTACAATCCGGAAGCAATGGCCTACACAATGAAAAAGAACATCGATCGTCAAATCGCGGGTGGAAAAATCAATCCTCGTGAAGGTGTTCGTCTTGTTGATTTTTATGAGAGCTGCTTAAAATCTTACACATATTTAAAAAATTAAGAGGTTAATATGAAACGTGGACCAATATCAGAATTTATTCTCACGCACTATAAACACTTCAACTCGGCCGCTCTTGTAGACGCAGCAAAAGGCTGGGAATCTCACCTTGAAAAAGGCGGGAAAATGTTCGTGACTTTAGCAGGGGCCATGTCGACTGCTGAACTTGGTAAATCACTTGCTGAGATGATCAGACAAGACAAGATTCACGCCATCTGCTGTACAGGTGCGAATCTTGAAGAAGATATCTACAACCTCGTTGCTCACAACCATTACCACCGTATTCCAAACTGGCGCGAACTTACTGCAGAAGACGAAATGAAACTTCTGGAGAAAGGCCTTAATCGCGTTACAGATACATGTATCCCTGAAGACGAAGCGATGAGAAAGATCGAGGCCCTCATCAACAAAGAATGGCAAAAAGCTGACAAGGCAGGAGAGAGCCATCCTCCACACTATTACTTCTGGGAAGTGCTTCGTTCTGGCGCTCTTAAAAACGAATATCAAATCGATCCAAAAGATTCTTGGATGATCGCTGCTATGGAAAAAAATCTTCCAATCTACACTCCAGGTTGGGAAGATTCTACAAACGGAAATATGTACGCTGCTGCTGTAATGGATGGCCGTATTAAAAACGTTCACACGATGAATTCCGGCATTCAGACAATGATGAGACTTGCTGAGTGGTACACAGAAACTTCAGCAAATTCTTCAATTGGTTTCTTCCAAATCGGTGGTGGTATTGCTGGTGACTTCCCGATCTGTGTTGTGCCAATGCTTGAGCAAGATCTTGAGAGACCTACTCCACTATGGGGCTACTTCTGTCAGATTTCTGATTCAACGACATCTTATGGATCATACTCAGGAGCCGTTCCGAACGAAAAAATTACTTGGGGAAAACTTGATGGTTCTACTCCAAAATTCATCATCGAATCGGATGCTACGATCGTTGCTCCACTTGTTTTCGCATACGTACTGAAGTGGTGATCGCCGAAAAATTGCTCCAGTGGAGCAATTTTATTGCTTAGTTAATGAGTTCGGCGATCTGTTTTCCTCTTCCAATAAAAATTGCACTAGAAAAAATGCTCCACATCGGAGCATTTTTTTTGTGCTGACTAAAACTTCATCTCCCTCCGACCGATAAATCCACAAGAACGTCCAATCTTTTAACAGACGTTCATGCGGAGTTTTCATGAAAAAATCAATCCTAAGTCTTTCGGCCCTCACAGTACTTTCTTCATGTGCAGGTCCCGAATCCTATGACCAAAAGATGAGTCGATATACTCCAAAAACTCTGACGAAAAATCAGGTTCCAGAAATTAAAACTGCAGGTGTGACTTTCTCGGCAAAACCGACGAGAGGACCAGCTAGTGCCGATGTTAAACAAGCAGAAAAAACAGATCTAGGATTTGAAGCGAATACAACGAATAAAAAACTCTATTTTCTTACGATGCTTGGCCAGTATGAAAGCATGAAAAAATACTCAGCTCAATTTGATGCTCCTGAGATTAATATCTGCCCGCACTTCCACTCAAGCCTTCTTCAGCACAAGGAAGGAAAAAAAGTTTCAATGGGAACGATTCGTCAGTTTAACCATAAGAAATTTACCTATGAAAAAGAAAAGCTAACAAATGAAGCCTATGTCATGTCACGTCCGGAGTTGTCACTTCCGCTCTCCCAAACTGATGTCACTCCAAGAGTGATCGACATTATGAGAAGTGAAAGCGAATTAACTGAAGGAAAAATGACAGAGCTGGTTCATCGTGCTCTCGATATTCACCTTTCAAAAACATACACAGAAATTCGCGAATTATGTGAATACGGTGTGAGTGATAACTACTACATCTACGAAAACCTAATTACCCACATAAAAAATAATGAATTTCGTGCAGAAGACGACAATATGAACACATTGCTTAAGACAACTGTGTTTTCAAATATGGCACTCGTCACTTCGTTGGAAAAATCGAGCGTATCAACTGGCAGAACAATTGCTTCACTCTCAAACAAAGAAAAGGAGCCAACTCCTTACGTGAACGAGATGATGGCACGATTAAATGTTGAATGGGCAAAGGATTACTTCAACCATATCAAAACTTCGCGCTAATTATTTAATAACCACTAAACGGTTGCGAGAAGTGATGAAGGCCAGACTGTCGCCTGTACTCACCAATTCGCCAAAGACTGCAGAATAAGCATGTCCAAGTTGGTAGGTCTCTACGGCCTTTAAGGACTTAATGTCGATCAATTTCACTTCACCCGTTGTCGTTGAGACAGCGTAATAAGTTTTGAAATTAACCACAGAAGTAATTCCACCGTTAGAAATTTTTTCGGTTTTTAGAACATTCAGGTTTTTATCTGTAAGGATCAACTCCCCTGCTGGTGTTCCAAATATAAGTTGTTCTTCACGTTGAACTGGTGGCCGTGAAACTGTGAAATCCGCTGTTCTTAAAACTTTCCCTGTATTCACGTCAATAAGTGCAAGTGGACTTCCTACTGAAGAGACATAGATTTTATCGTTGAGAAGAAAGGGCATGTTATCAACATCGACAAACTTTGAAGCTGTCGAAAGTTTTGTTTCGAATAAGAGGAGTCCTTCATCGAGTGAAAGCGCGGCCAGAGTTCCATCTGCAAAACCTACGATAACTTTATCTTTATAGACAACAGGAGTGGATGCTCTTTGAAGTGTTGTGAGATAAGGAACAGATCTTTTATAGGCCCAAAGGATTTTTCCTGTTTCAACATCAAGGCAAAAAATTTGGTGGTTTCTTAGTTGAAAAAGAATTCTTCCACCATGAATCACTCCACGTGTTTCAACAGATGCACCAAGATCTACAGAATATTTTAACGTTCCCATGATTCCGTGACGGGAATTCACACGACCTTGAACTGTTCCGTAAATAATTTGATCATTATGGGCTACGGCGCCTGCATGATAAGTTGATCCGTCTTTTTCACTCCAAATGGTACGACCATTTTCAAGTTCAAAAGCTTCCATGTATCCATTGTTATTTCCGGCGTAGACGATCCCTTCATGAATAAGCGGTGATTGGAGTCCAATTGGTAAATTTCCTGAGTCGTAACTTGGATCGAGATTTTTCATCCATGCTGGACTTAAAGTTTTCGAAGCAGGTTTCACCCCTTCCGGCCTAAAGCGCTCTAGTGTTGAACAGCTTGTTAAACTCAGAAGGGCAATAAGGACAATTAAACTCAATTTCATGCAGTGATCCTAAGAGTGGAAAAACTTAAATTACAATTTAGCGAGATAAAGTTGCGCCACTTTTACGAATTCTGCTTCTTCTTTGGCATTTTCAACTACGTATTGGAAGCTTGAGCGAGCTTTTTCTTTATCGCCAACTTTTAAATAAAGTCTTCCAAGATCAACATAGTTCTTTGCTTCGAAAATTTTTGTTGATTGAGAGTTTAGTTTAAGAAGAACATCAATAGCACCTTGATTGTCACCAAGATCTTCAAGAACAGCTGCTTTACGGCTTAAAATGTAATAGCGAGCATAATCGTTGTCAGCAGCGTTTTCCCCAACTGCTAAAACTTTTTTAGCTTCAGCAAGGTGATTGTTGGCGACTAGAGCGTCCGATGTTTTAATCACGACAGGAACAAGCCCTAAGTAATCGCCCATTTCTTTCGCCAATTGATCCATACCTGCTGCAACTGCATTCGGGTCAGTCGGAGCACTCATATAAGTTTTTAATGTTGTCGTTTCAAATGTATAAATTTTTGAATTAAACGCCGTTTGCGATTTATCGTTATAGTGATTGTAGATACCAAATCCGATAACGCCTGCAACGATGAGAACAATTAACCCAATGAAGGCCGCTTTATTTTTTGCGATGAAACCTTGAAGATTCGATTCATCTAAAATTTGGTCGATATTACGGTTTTGCGGTGAAGTAGTGGCATTGTTCATGTGTTTTCTCTTTATTGTTTGTTTTAAAGGTTAAGTTTGTTGAATAAGTTATTCTAAAAAGCCTTTGTTAAGTTGTCAAAAATAGAGACTTGAAGTTAGAATTAAAAGGAAGTTTTTCTTTTTTAATGGTTGATATGGTCAAGGAACGACCACAAGGGTTTACTCTATGGCAAAAATCTTTATGACAGGGAAGCAATTTTTCCTCCTTTTAGCTCTTCTCATTGGAATCTCCTACGCTAATAATTCAATGGCGCTGGACAAAACAAACCGTCTGGGAGTTGGATTATCCACAGAACTTAAAAATGATTTTCCTGCCCTTTCTTTCAAAATGCAGAAGTCGAGAACGTTTGCTTATGGAGGTTTACTGGGTGTTTCAAGTGACGATCAAAGTGGTGGTTACGGAGTTGGCCTAAAATTCTATCGCAATATTTATGATGAACCACAAGTGAATTTCTATCTCACAGGAATGGGCGCTTTGCTCAGTAACCGAATTGCAGGTGTCTCGCACTCGGGTTTCCAATTTGATTTAGGTTTTGGAAGTGAATACCACTTCACAGGTATGAACTCTCTTGGATTTAGTTTTGAATTTGGGGTTTCGGCCGCGAAGAAAAAAGATTTTGCGTTTGAAACAATGGGCAGTCACTTTTTCGTTGGTGCTGTACACTTCTACCTATGAAAAAAACTTCATTCATTCTATTTCTTTTCTTAGCGCTGAATGTTTCTTATATGAACATCACAGTTGCTCAAGATGCACCCAATGATATTTTCGCTGCTGACGATGACGATCTCAATGTGGGTGGAGATATCTTCACTGATTTCAGTGAAGATGTGGAAAATTCGCAATTAGTTGAAGATGAACGCTTCTATCGCTATGGACGTTTCTTTTCTTTTAATATCTCGCTGGGACTTACAACATTCGACGGAAATCGTGGTCTCGCTTACGAAAATCAGCCACCTTCTTACGGTGTTTCATTTACCTTTTTTAAAGACTTTCAAAATGCCCTGGGACTTGGTCTTGAATATTCAAAACACTCGATGTTTTTAAAAGATCCCGTGCAAGGTTTCCCGAACAACAGTTGCCCTGGAAACACTCAGTGTGCTCCAGGAGCTGTTGAAGTCGACATGCTTAGAGTTTTCCTTGGCTATCGCTACTACATCGACACGTCAAACTTAGGAACGGCAATTACTTACTCTAATCCCTATCTCATCACACGTGTTGAGTACTGGTATACAACGAACGAATACATTGATCAGAGCCAGTTGGATAAAGATTCAGGCGGCGGTCTTGGTGTAGGACTTGGTTTTGGATTAGAATTTCCAATCACTGTGCGTGAATCTTATATTGGTTTAGAAGTTCTCTATCACTCCGTAAATTTCCACGATAAAAACTCGCAAGCGTATATGCCTGTGACAAACGGTGGGTATGGATTTGATGATTTAAAGGGTGCTGCTTATACGACGATGGTCAGTTATGTGTTTAATTGGTAGCGCGCTAGCTGAAATCTCAGCAAGCGCGCTTACAAATTTAAACTTCTTTTAATTTTTTCGCGAATCTTCTATTCAAATCTTCACCTGTTCTGAAAATAATATGAATAGGCGTATTATCCAGTAAAAATTCACGGCGGAGACCATTCTTCAGATAGTTCTTGTAGTTATCCGGAATATCTTTTGAAAGGTTCGTAAAGAATAAAAACGTTGGAGGATTCGACTTCAACATCGAAGCATACTTCACCTTCAAACGTTTCCCAGCTTTTTTAATCGCCACAGGATTACTTTCAATCAATTGGTAAACATAACGATTCAGCTTACCAGTTGAGATATTTTGATTGCGGATAAGAACAGTCTTTTTGATTGTGTCTTTTAAGCGACCAATGTGTTTATTGTATTTCGCTGAAATAGGAATGAGATCACAGTGATTAAGCCAAGGAACGCTTGCGCGCAAATCTGAAATCCATTCTTTTTTAGCTTTTTCATCAACAAGTCTCTCTTTTAAAAGATCAACTTTGTTCAAGCACACGATGACTGACTTCCCTTTTTCAAGAGCAATATCAAGAAGACGTCTATCCTGGTGGGAAATACCAACAGAAGCATCGATCATAAAAAGAACGATATCACACTCAGTAATACAACGAAGTGAGCGGTAGACAGATTGCTGCTCAATAAATCCATCAACGGCCTTTTGACGGCGAATACCCGCTGTATCCACAACGTGCAACGAGCGCCAAAGAGATCCGGCCAGCGCTTCTTCACGCGCCATCAGTGCTTCAGCTTCTAAATACTCTTTTGAGTATTCGACTTCATTATCATTTTCGTCATCTGAGAAATCACCTTCATCATCCACGAAAACGGTTTCATACATTTCGTCTTCTGTTTCCTGGATTTCTTCAGCAGATAATCCTTCGTCTTCATCAACCAATGCACTTTCGAAATCAATATCAGATTCCTCTTCATCGTCGATCGTTTCTTCAAACAGTGGAGTCTCATCACTCAAATAATCTTCTTCGTCATAAAGAGGAACACCTTTCGTTCCTTCTTCTTCCAGGTTGTAGGCATGAGAGAGAGATTCATAAACATCTTTATTGTTGTTTCTAAATTCTTCGTATTGTTGAAAAAGTAAACTGTCTGTTTTTGCAAAACTTACGTCTTGATCCAACTTAGCCGCATCTTTTCCGAAAAAGATATCAAAGAACCCTTCAATTGGATCAACCGTTGTTCCTGCAATATCGGAAACAAGTGCTCTTTGCGCACCAACAAGCAAATTAAGAAGTGTTGATTTACCAGCATTAGGCGCACCAATGAGTGCTAATCGAGCGACAACTTTTTCTCTTGGTGTAACACCTTTTTGTAAACGAGACTCTTCATGATATTCCGCTTGTTCAAAAGCTAGAATTTCTTTTTGAAGAGCTTGTTTAAGATCGAGCAAACCAAGTCCATGCTCAGCTGAAACGCGGAACATTTCTTCTTCACCAATACCCAGCGAGTAGAATTCTAATTCCTCACCTTCTTGCTTATCAGTGTCGAACTTATTGACGAGAACCCAGAATTTCTTTTTTTCTTTGCGGATGTAATCAGCGATGTTTTCGTCGAACGGAAGAACACCTTCGCGTGAATCTACTACGAACAAAATAAGATCTGATTCACGAATGGCCGTTTTCGCCTGATCAGTCATGATGTTAAAAAACTTATTCATGATCTGGTCGCGCTTTTTGGGTACATTCTCTTCGATCTTTGATGGATAAAATCCACCCGTATCAACCAGAATGGCCTCTGCTGATTTTGTGTGCGCGAGTTCTTCAAACGTAGCGATACCATAGTGACGATCGCGAGTAACACCCGGTTTATCGTGAGTAATGGCCTTATGGGCCTTTTTCATTAAGCGGTTAAAGAGCGAACTCTTTCCCACATTCGGTCGCCCTATAAGGGAGATGACCATTGAACGATGATATTGATTTGTTTCCATAAATTACTTCTTTCTCCACACGCGATTTGAATCCTTGGCACGTGGTAGACCTAATTCTTCAAGGACGAAATTGTTATTAAACCATTTTGGAGAAACTTTAACGTGAAGGTTTAAGTGAACAGGTCCACCTGTCATAACTTCAATCTTCTTACGTGAACGAATCCCGATTTCTTTAATCATTGATCCACTTGAACCAATAACGATTGCACGCTGGCTTGGACGATTAACGAGAATCGATGCAGAAATGTGTGACTCAAAAACATTTGGATCTGTTTTTGATTTTGTCTCTTTATATTCATCAATCACGACTGCGACTTCGTATGGAACTTCATCTTTTAAAAGTTCGAATGCCTGCTCGCGAATATATTCTGTAACAAAGAAACGTTGGTTTTTGTTTGAAACGTCTCCGTTTGGATATAAGTGTGGTCCTGGTTGCGCGCGATCAGCAAGAGCTCCCGTCAAATCGTGAATGTTGATTCCTTCTTTTGAAGATATCAGGAAATGCTTTTCTAAACTTGGAAGAATTTCTTTTGCTCTTTCCATAACTTCAGCAAGTGGAAGTTTTTCAGCATTTTCTACTTTATCTGCTTTCGTAAAGAGAACCCATGTAGGTCCTAATTCCTGCTGGAAATTTTCTTTGAATTCTGTAAATTGCGAAAGAATATCGCGAGAGATATCAATCAATAAAAGATTGAGGTCAGCGCCTTCAGTTCCTTCACGAGCTTGTTCATTTAAGCGTTTGTTGAATTCGTGATTTGATTTATGGAGACCCGGAGTGTCTACCATTACGACTTCAGTTCTATCGATTGTGAATACACAGTGAAACTTATTACGAGTTGTCTGCGGCTTGTTTGTAACGACTGATAAATCTGTTCCTAATAAACAGTTAATCAGTGA
>CBIHOP010000003.1:0-27480 GCA_966211385.1 uncultured Bacteriovorax sp. | reverse complement strand
ACCCCAAGTAAAAAGCGCCAGTGCTCCATGTTTTAAATTTAATTCAATGTTAAAAGATTCATCCACATCTGAAACTTGCGAAGGGAAAGACAGAGGGGATAGCGACTCTGGGCCAACGAGTAGTTTTGTCCGAATTTTCACTTTTTATGGTGTTTGCGGTCCTGTTTATACAATTCCTAATGGATCTCCAAGAATGGCCATCAATCCGGCCTTACAGAATAATCCCGCCGGCTGCATTCTCGAGTAGACACTTTCTTCCTACATAAAAAAAATTCCCCATATTTGTTAAAATAAAAACAGCTAGTTATTTCAACAGGTGGATCGAATGAATACACGCGCCCTAACTCTGGCCATAGTAATTGCAGGTTTTGCGATGATGATGGTTTACACATACATTGATGATCAAAAAGCAGCATTGATTAAAGAATACGGTGTTCAAAGTTCTGTCGTTGTAGCGAAGGTTGATATTCAAGAATTGGAATTGATCGATGATTCAAAAGTTGAAGTACGTACAGTTCCAAATAACTTTTTATCTCCAGGATATTTCAAATCAGTAAAAGAATTGGAAAATACAATTGCCACAGTTCCTATTATCAAAGGTGAGCAAATCACAAAACCTCGAGTAACTTATCCCGGAATAAAAACCGGTTTATCACGACAGGTTTCAGTTGGAAAAAGAGCTGTTGCTATTAACATCACTGAGAAAGAAGCTGTTGGTCGTTTGATTAAGCCAGGTGATCGTGTTGATGTTCTTGCAACGATTGATATCTCACAAGGTCAGAGAAAAGACTTACAGAAAACCAGAACATTTCTTCAAGATGTTCTTGTTCTCTCGACTGGTATTAGTATGACGAACTCTATTCCAATTTATGGAGTAGAGACACCAAAAGTTATTCGAACGATGAACCTGAACACTTACACAAACTACAACACAATCACGCTTGAATTAGATCCTTATGATGTTCAGAAATTAGCATTCGTTCAAGGTTATGGTTCAACTGTAACGTTGGCCTTGAGAAATAATTCAGATAAAGAACCAGTCCGTTTAAGAGCAACTTTAATTTATGATGTCTTAGGTGAAGATGCGAATGAAGCTAAGGCTTTCTTCTCTGAGAAATATTTAAAAGAGAATAGAAATGCTCAATAAAATATTAGTTGTTTTCCTGTCGACATTATTAATCAATGTGAGTTTTGCACAAGAAGAGGCAGAGAACACTACTGATAATCTGAAAGAAGTTGAAATCATCGCTGGTCTTGAAAAAATTATTAAATTGGATTTCATTCCAAATAGTATCGTAAAGATTGCAAATGAAAATTTGGTGAGCTATCAGCTTGTTCCACAAAAAAGAGAAATTCTTTTAACGGGATTGAAAGCTGGAGATACAACTTTAACTTTGCGTGATACGGCCGGTGATATTAAGGCACGCTATCTTTTAAAGGTTACAGCTTCTGATCAATCGAAGATTGTTCTTCAGTTGAAAGAATTATTAAGTGATGTAGAAGGACTGGAAATCGGTATAAAAGGAGATTCGGTTTATGTCGGAGGGCAAATCGTTGTTCCTGCTGATATCGGACGAGTCGTTGTCATTCTCGACAAATATCCTGAAGTTTTAAGACTTGTAGAACTATCTCCACAAACTCAACTGATTATTGCCAAGAAGATGCAAGAAGAGATGCAGAAGAGTAACTTAAAGGACGTTACTGTTCGTGTTGTTAATGGAAGTTTCTGGATTGAAGGAGTTGTAAACTCCAAAGAAGAAAGTGATAAAGCTGAACAGATTGCCCGCGCCTACATGCCAGACATGATTCAGAACTTAGCACGTCGTACGGATGCTGTTCAACAGACGAAAAAACCACTGTTTGAAAATTTGCTTACAATCAATGCAAAACCAAAACAAGAACCACTACCAAAGCTTTTCAAACTCACAGCTCAATTTGTTGAACTTACAAAATCTTATGACCGTGAATTTGGTTTCAGCTGGACACCAACGATTGGATCAGGCGGCGGTGAGATTCAAGTTGGTAAAAGTGGAAGTGGAGGAGTGACGACTTCGTCACAAGGAACACTTGCCGCTACAATTTCAAATTTGTTTCCTAAGCTGAATTCAGCGAAAAACGCCGGGCACGCAAGAATTATTCAGTCGGGTGTAGTTATTGTTAAAGAAAACATTGAAGGTGTTATCGTTAAATCGACAACGATTCCTTATGCACTTGGAACTGGTGACAATTTAAAAACAGGTTCAGCAAGTGCTGGTTTCACCATGAACATTACACCGACCATGCTTCAAGAAGAACGAATCAATTTGAAAATGACAGTGAAAGTTTCCGCAGCATCTTCTGATACGCCTCCCATTACTTTGGATAATACTGTGACAACTCAAATTGTGGTGAAGTCACAAGAATCAGCTGTTATTGGTGGTGTCGTTTCAAGTAAAACGCAAACAGATTTCGATCGTAATCCACCAGTGCAAGAAACAATTGAAAATGGTTCTGCATTGTTTTCATTTCTCAAATCAAAAAAGTATTCATCGAGCCGCACTCAGTTTGTTATTTTTGTGACACCAGAACTTATCGAGTCTGCTTCAACTGGTGCGAGTGAAATTGAACGTAAGTTTAGAAAAAGGAGCCGATAGTGGCAGGACACATAATTTCGATCATCGGTGGTAAAGGTGGTCTAGGTAAGTCTCAGGTTGCGGCGAACCTCGCATTCGCTTATGCCATTGAAGGAAAAGTTAAAACGCTGCTTTTGGATTTCGATCAAAAGGCGAGTGGTGATCAGGACTTCATCACAGGTATGAAGGGAAAGAAAAACTTGCGCGAGCTTGCTGATTTCAAAGGAGCGATTGATCCCAATACCATTCAGCAATTCGTAAACATGAATCAGAATGTTTTTTACATTGGTATGCCGAATGATCCAGTGGCAGCAAATGGAATTGAAGTAGAAGCCCTAGGGAGAACTCTTAAGGCCGTTACAAACATCTATCCAGTCACTATTATCGATGCTGGAAATGAACTTAATCCTCTTGCGATCAAAGCTCTCGAGTTTTCAACACTTATTTTCGTAGTTGTTACTCCAGACATTTTAGCGCTCAATCAAACAAAAAAATTATATTCTGAATTAGTTACAATGATGTTTCCAAAAGACATGATTCAATTTCTTTTGAATCAAGCTCAACAAGGACATCCGGTTACGGCAGATGTTATTGCTAAAACGCTAGGTAAACCTGTTTTTAGTTCAGTTCCACGCGATGATCAAAGCTGCGTGCTTGCCTTAAATAATAAAAAACCGGTCATGTTGGCAGCGAAAAATAGTACGTTTGCAAAAGGTATTGTTGATACTTTTAGAAAACTCAATGAAAAACAAATTCTCAGCGCTCTCGAAAAATTAAATAAACCTGCTGATGTTGGCGCGAAGAAGCCGGAAGAAAATAAAGATGGCGGAACTGTTCGCGGAGGTAAGAGTCCTTGGACAGATTTAAAATCCAGGATTCACCGTGCACTTGTTGAAGAAATGGATCTGAAGAAAGCAGATGAGAACGATCCTAAAGCTCAAATTATTCTGAAAGAGCAAACTAAGAAAGTCGTCGTAGATTTGTTAGGAAAGGAAGACACAAAAGGTGTTTTGAATTCCCGTGAAGATATGAACCAAATCGTAAAAGAGATTCTTGATGAGGCTCTTGGATTAGGTCCATTGGAAGATATGTTGAGAGACAAAACTATTTCTGAAGTTATGGTTGTTGGACCTCACAAAATCTATTTTGAACAGGGAGGAAAGCTTAGGCTTTCTGATGTTACTTTCACCAATGACAGACAAGTTCTCAACGTTATTGAGAGAATTGTTGCTCCCATTGGTAGACGTATTGATGAAAAAACACCGTATGTAGATGCTCGTTTAAAAGACGGATCACGTGTACATGCGATCATTCCGCCATCATCAATTGACGGATGTACAATTACAATTCGTAAATTTCCTGAGAAACGATTAACGTATAAAGATCTCGTGAAGTTTGGATCGATGAC
This sequence comes from uncultured Bacteriovorax sp., assembly GCA_966211385.1. Lineage (GTDB taxonomy): Bacteria > Bdellovibrionota > Bacteriovoracia > Bacteriovoracales > Bacteriovoracaceae > Bacteriovorax. Next base: position 23,460 of record CBIHOP010000003.1, on the reverse strand, counting down.
TGAAAACATGGCCGACTTCCTCCGTATTGCTGTAGAAGCTCACAGAAATATTATTGTTTCAGGTGGTACAGGTTCAGGTAAGACAACGCTCATTAACGTGCTAGGTGGTTTTATTCAATCGAATGAACGTATCATCACGTGTGAGGACTCTGCTGAATTGAACTTTCCTCAAGAACACATTGTTAGACTTGAAACTCGTCCTCCTTCACTAGAAGGTGATGGTGCGATTGATATTCGTTGTCTTGTAAAGCAAACACTTCGTATGCGTCCAGATAGAATTGTTGTTGGTGAGTGTCGTGGTGGTGAAACGCTCGACATGTTGCAAGCGATGGGTACAGGTCACGATGGTTCAATGACGACAGTTCACTCGAATAACCCGCGTGAATGTATTGGCCGTCTTGAAACTCTTGTTCAATATGCCGGTACATCAATTTCACCTCGCGCGATTAAAGAAATGATTGCGAATGCTGTTCATATGATCATTCAACAGTCACGTTTAGATGATGGTTCACGACGAGTTATGTACATTACAGAGATCGGAGGAATGCAGGGTGATACTGTTATTCTTCAGGATATCTTCTTATTCATTCAAAAAGAAATTGATAAGAACGGAAAAATCATTGGTGAATTTCAAGCGACTGGTTTCATTCCTAAATTCATCGAAGTTCTTGAACGTAAAGGTTACAACGTTCCACGCGGTATTTTTAGCAACAGACCTCCTCAAGCTGCTCCAGCTGCTGCTCCGGCAACACCTTCAGCTGCTTCAAGCGGTGTAAATCCTGCTGCTAAACCAGCTACTGGAGCTGCTCCCACAGCAGCGGCAGGAGCTAAACCACCAGTGAAAAAATAGGGAAGTTATGAGTTTTTTTATCTCACTCCTTGGAAGAAATGGAGTCATTCTCGCAGTAGGAATGATGATTTTCTTTTTGAGTTATAGATATTCAATCAATATTTTCGAGTGGGTCGAGCAAAGAACTTATGGAACACGCGCATACATCAGTGAAAAATTAGAATTCCTTTTTATCGAAATTCCCCAAGACAAGTTAACAATTTATCTTCTCGCTTCATCGGTAGGACTTGGTTTATTTATTCTTCTACTCTTTAGTGTTTTCGGGAAATGGATTCTTGGAAGTATTTTAGGAAGTATTTTTGCTTTCATTGGCTTCAAAGCACCTCGAATGATTGTTGATTTTCTCGTCGAGAGAAGGATCAAAGCATATTCGATGCAAATGGTAGATGCTCTTCAACTTTTATCAAACGGAATCAGAGCAGGTTTATCTGTACCGCAAGCAATTGGTATGATCGTCGATGAGATGCCACCTCCAATTTCACAGGAGTTCAACATCATTCTTCAGCAGAACAGAATTGGTATGCCCCTAGAAGAATGTTTTGAAAATTTAGCGAAGAGAGTTCCTCTCGAGGATAACGATATGTTCGTTTCCTCTGTCAATATTTTACGCGAAACCGGTGGTAATCTTGCCGAAACTTTTGACACTATTGTTGAGGTCATCCGTGAGCGCGTGAGACTGCAACAGAAAATTGACACTTATACAGCTCAGGGGATGTTCCAAGGGATGACCATCGGGGCGATGCCGTACCTCTTAGGTTTCATATACTTCATGCAAGATCCAGACTCGATGATGGGCCTTTTTACGACTCCCGTGGGCCTTATCCTGCTCTTCGTGGCCATGACCTTAGATATAGCGGGGATTTACGTTATTATGAAGATAGTAAAAATTAAAATCTAAAGAATTAAGTCATTTAGTCCGAATAAGGACATGGATATTACTAACAAGGGATTTGTTATGAATTTAAAAAAATCGTTAATCGCGCTAACGCTCCTTCCGGCGCTCGCCTTCGGTGGCGTAAACCTCAAGAACGGTAACTTCTATATCACGTATACGGATATTGTCGTGCCTGGTGGTGATCACGATTTAGAAATCACAAGAACATATAACTCTAAATCAACTGATAATGGTTGGTTCGGATTTGGTTGGGGATCACTATACGAAACTAAACTTATGGTTTCTGCTGATGGATCAGTTTTCGTAATGGAAAACGGTTCAGGTGCTAAGACGAGATTCGTTCCAAAAGAATCAGTGAACGTTGAAAGTGCTTCGATGAAAATCGTTGAAGCTATGAAGAAAAAAGAGCCAATGAGTGATGTAGTTGTTCAATCACTCGTTAAGCGCCTTAACAGTGACGCTGAAGTTCGTCAGTTCTATTCAAAAAAATATGATATCAAAACTGATCTTCCTGAAGGAACAGTTCTTTATTCAAATGACCGTGGTATCCAGACAATCGTTAAAGAGAAGACTGGTTACAAGCGTTCAAATGCTGATGGTAAGACAGATTATTTCGATAACGATGGAAAGCTCACAAAAATTACTGATAAAAACGGATACAGCATTCTTTTCGAATATAAAGGAACTCAGCTGTACGCCATCAAAGATACTCAAGCAAAACAAATTCTTCTTGAATGGTACCCAGATGGAAAAATTAAAAGTGCTTCATACGCTGGTGATAAAAAGACGAGCTACGTATACGACACAAAAGGAAACTTAGTTTCTAGTACTGACGTTGCAGGAAACGTTTATAAGTATGATTACGATGCTAATCATAACTTAACTCAGATCAGTTACGTTGATACAACGAAAATGGTTGTTAAGTATGACAAGAGTTCATTCGCTACTGAAGTAATTGAACGTAATGGTGAAGTTACAAAATACAAGTACGAAAGTAATCCTAAAAATCCAGACATGCACTACTGGACAACTGTTGCTAAAAAACCAATTGATGGTCCAGAAACAACAAGCCGTTATGAGTATGAAATTAAGTCTAAACCAGATGGACAACAATATACTTACAGAATTGCAACTGACGTAGATGGGATTAAAACAGAAACGATCTATTCTGAATGTTGTTCACTTCCGCTTAAAATCACTCGTGGTAAAGACGTAACGACTTTCGAATACAATGCGAAAGGACTTCTTACTAAGAAAACATCAACTCGTGGCGAATACGTTGAACTTGCTTACGATGACAAAATTAACAAAATTACAAAAGTTGTTAATAACGAAGGATGGACTACTTTCCAATACGATAAAATTGGAAACCTATCTCAAGCTGTGAACTCTTCTGGTAAATCAGTTCTTCTTCTTTACGATCGTATGGGTAAAATCACTAAAATGATCGATCAAGAAAAAGGCGATACTAAAACAAGAAGAACACTTTCTTTCAAATACAATTCACTTGGAAAACCAGTTGAAATTGAAATGGAGAACGTGGGAATCATCAACGTAGCTTACGACAACTACGGTGAGATTAAAAAAGTTGAATCAAAAGCTGGAGCGAAGATGGCCCTTCAGGTTACTCAAGCGTTCCAATCTTTACTAAGCATTGTTAAGCCTGCAGGTGTTAACTTAAATATGTAATAAAATGGCCGTGAAGGTCGAGTTCCAAGGGAGACGAAAATGAAAGTATTATTAACAGTATTAGCTTCGATGATGATTGCTGGATCGGCCATGGCAGCTTGTGATAAACCACAAGAGTGTACGACTGAATCTGATTGCAAGGCCCTTGAGAAGAATGGATCTAAATATTCATTCGACGACAAGAGAGCTGTTAAATGTATGCTTGTTGATGCATCAGTTGCTACAAAATGTGTAGAAGGTGATGATTCAGGAAGACAGACGGCTAGCAAGTCTGGTGATACAGCTGTTAAGTCTGATACATCTAAAGGAACTGGAACTTCTGGAAGATAATCTCTCTTAAAAAATTGAATGCATAATCAAAGGACCGTCTATTCATTAGACGGTCCTTTTCTTTTTTTCACTCCATCTATCAGTCGGCCCTTCTCAAGTGATAAAATAAGTAATTACCCCTCACTGACTATTTTTTAAACACCCTGTATATTCCTTAAACATCTTTCTTATTTGTCGTCTCATCAAACCCTTATTTTTCCGAGCAAAAGTTTTGGCATGCTCTCTGCAATTACTAAAACAACACAACCAAAGGGGATTTTATGAAAACAACAATCTTATTTCTTATAGCTCTTACTTCACTTAACGTTTTTTCAGCAGAAGTTGGCGAAGACAAAAAAGGTGAATGTGAATTCGGAAACCAATCAGGACGTGCTGCTAAAGTTGTTGAACAACCAGTAGTCGTTCAAGAAACTAGAAAAGAAGCTTCTGAAACAAAATCTAAGTAATCCTTGTTCCATCCTTTAAATAAAAAAGCCCCGTGGGAATCCACGGGGCTTTTTTTTGTCTGTTCTTCAATGTGATCAATTCATGTGTAAAAAATTCTCTCCGCTGTCCAAAAAATAGTCAGGAAGCGGTCAGCAAACCCACCTAAGAACTGAAAAACTCATAATCGCTTTTTGGCATTGAGCGTGCATCTTAAATGGTCAAGTAAGCTTAAAAAACCTTTTTAGGGAGTACATATGAAAGCATTAATTATCGCATCACTAGTTTTCTTTTCATTAAGAGCAATGTCAGCAGAAGTTGGTGAAGATAAAAAAGGTGAGTGTATCTACGGTGATCAATCAAACCGTGCAGCTAAAGTTGTTGAAGCACCAGTTGTTAATTCAACACCAGCTCCAAGAGCTTCTGAAACGAAATCTAAATAAGGCATCAGTAAAAATTTCGATCCAATATGAAGCCCACCGAATGGTGGGCTTTTTTATTCAACCTAGTCTTCGCTCAAAACACGTCTTAAACGTTCTTGCTCTTCATCCGTATAAGTATCTTCCGGATCTTTATTCTCATGCTCAATCTTCTTTCTTTTCACAGAAGACTGCTTAGATTTAACTCTATCTTCGCTTAGAACTTGATCAGGATCCGAGTTCGAATAAAGCTTCTTGCTATAACGTTTTGTTGTCGAAATCTTCTGCTTAGTCGTTTTAACGGCCGCTCTTGCATAAGGTGTAACCATCGAAAAGAGTTTATCAAAAAGCTGGCGGTCATTCCCAATAGGGATGCAAAGAATGGCAAAGCTTAAAGTAAAGTAGAATGCGAATCTGATGATAAACATAGGTCCTCTTAAAAATTAACGGCTTTCTTTTTCTACTAATCTTTCAATTTTCTCTACGGCCTTAATAAGGTCACCTCTCTCAAAAGGCTTTTGCAGGAAATCGGTAGCGCCTTGAGAGATCGATTCGATAACCATGCTTTCAATATTGAGCGATGACATCATGATAATGAATTTCTCACCCTGCGCTTTTTCCTGAAAGTGTTTTGTCAGTTCAAGCCCAGATATGTCAGGCATAACAATATCTATAAAAATGAGATTGGGTTTTGCTGTGTGAGCGATTTGAATGGCTTCTTCAGCTGATGAAGCAGACCCAACAACGTTAAAACCTTCTTCCGTGAGAATGTCAGACATAGCTCTACGATTGAATGTCGAATCATCGACGATAAGAATTTTTAAAAGTTGGTGATTGCGAGGAGGTTTCATTGATTACCCATTTTTTTGCTATTAAGTAATAATAACAAAATCATGGTGTAAAAAAAGAAAAACCAACAATACTGTTGGTTTCTCTTTTTAGCGGACTAAAATTATCAGAAACTAGGCTGCTGCAGGCGGCAGAGTTTCTTTGTACTTAACTGCTTTCTTCTTCATTGATGCTTTCTTTTCTTTCCAGCCAACTAAGGCAACTTCAAGAACTTCATCAATAGTTTTTACCGGAACAAAAGTTAACTTAGCTCTGTATTCTTCTGGAATGTCTTCCAGATCTTTTTTGTTTTTCCATGGAATGATGATCGTTTTGATGTTCATTCTCATTGCAGCCAGTGCTTTTTCTTTTAAGCCACCGATTGGAAGAACCTTACCTGTTAAAGTAATTTCTCCAGTCATCGCAACATCTTTGCTAACAGGTGTGTTTGTTAGAAGAGATACGATTGTCGTCGCAAGTGTGATACCAGCACTTGGTCCGTCTTTAGGAGTAGCACCAGCAGGTAAGTGAATATGCATTTCGTGTTTTTCGAAAACATCATCTTCAATTCCCAGTTCATGAGCTTGAGAGCGGATATATCCAATTGCTGTTTGAGCAGACTCTTTCATGACTTCACCAAGCTGGCCTGTCAGAGTAAGTCCTCTTCCTTTCATTTTAGTTGCTTCGATGTAAAGAACCTCTCCACCATGTGATGTCCAGGCAAGACCAGTTGAAACTCCAACTTCATCTAATTCTTTTTCATCGTCTTTTGTGTAAACAGGAGGTCCAAGAAGTTTGAATACTGTTTCGCTCATGATGTGAGTTTTATCAGCTTCACCTTTAGCAATTTTCATTGCAACTTTTCTACAGATGGCTCCGATTTTTCTTTCAAGGTTACGAAGACCAGCTTCCGCTGTGTATCCTTTGATGACAGCGGCTACACCTTCATCAGCAAATGTGATGTGTTTTTCAGTGATTCCGTTTTCATCCATTTGCTTAGGGATGATGTATTTCTTAGAGATTGCAACTTTTTCTTCCTGTGTATATCCAGAAAGATTGATGACTTCCATTCTGTCTCTAAGAGGAGCTGGAATTTGTTCAAGTACGTTTGATGTAGCGATGAACATTACGTTTGAAAGATCAAAAGAAATATTCAGATAATGATCACGGAAATTACAGTTTTGTTCCGGATCTAATACTTCAAGAAGTGCTGATGATGGATCACCTTTGAAGTCTCCACCCATTTTATCAACTTCATCGAGAAGGATAACTGGATTGTTGGTTTTAGCTTGTTTCATCGCCTGGATGAAACGTCCTGGCATTGCACCAACATAAGTTCTTCTGTGTCCGCGAATTTCTGCTTCATCTTTTACACCACCAAGTGAAATACGAACGAATTCTCTTCCACATGCTTTGGCGATCGATTTACCAAGAGACGTTTTACCAACTCCCGGAGGACCAGAGAAACAAAGGATTGGTCCTTTCATCCCTTCACCTTTTAGTTGTCTAACGGCAAGGTATTCTAAAATTCTTTCTTTAACTTTAAATAAATCGAAGTGGTCTTCGTTTAGAATTTCAAGAGCAGCATCGAGATCGATTTTTTCTTCGCTCTTTTTTGACCAAGGAAGATCGCACATCCATTCAAGATAAGTTCTGAGGATTGAAGACTCAGAAGAATCTGGATGCATTTTTTCCAGACGGGCCATTTGTTTGAGTGATTCTTTTTCAGCTTCTTCACTCATTTTAGCCTTTTTAATTTTTTCTCTTAGCTCAGCGAATTCATCGTCGCCTTCTTTTTGTCCTTCATCACCAAGTTCAGATTTGATCGCCTTGATTTGTTCGCGAAGGAAATATTCTTTTTGATTCTTTGTGATTTCTTCTTTAGCAGTGCTCTTAATTTTATTTTGCATTGCTAGGATTTCTAATTCACGCGTCAGAATATCATTTATGCGGTGAAGTCTTTCCATTGGGTCAAGCGTCTCTAAGATCGCTTGCGCTTCAGCAACATGGAGATTCAAATTTGATGCAACTAAATCAGCAAGTCTTCCTGGGTCTTTGATGTCTTCTAAGATCATCAAAATATCTGGTGAAAGAACTTTGCCCATGTTAATTACTTTTTCCAGCTGCTCGCGAATGTTTCTCATTAGAGCATTGGCGGCAACATTATTTTCTTCAAGCTGAACATCAGAAACCTTCATCAGCTTACACATGAAGTATGGAGCTTCTTGAGAGAATTCAGTGATACGTGCTTTTGAAAGACCTTGAACGAGAATTTTAATTCTTCCATCTGGAAGCTTTCTCATTCTCATGATCATGGCGATTGTACCTACTTCATAAATTTCATCTGGAGTAGGAGCTTCAGCTTTCATATCTTTTTGGCTGGCAAGAAGAATGAGGCGATCAGTTTTAGTGAGAGCATGATCTACGGCAGAAATGGAGGATTCTCTTCCTACAAAAAACGGCAGAATCATAAACGGGTAAACAACGATGTCCCTAATTGGCAGGAGAGGGAGATGATCTTTTAACTCGATGTTATCACCCTCATAATTAGTTACCATACTTATCCTCCAAAAATAGCGCTTGCAATTTCCTTTGCATTCATGTGTATAAATCGGGATATGAGAGAAACTCTTTAAGAAAAATTGCTAATTCGAGAAGAATAAATCACATTTTTTCCTCATACTTGATTGCAATAATCAGCGTTCTAAATGAAAATGGGTGGGATTACTTGAGGACTTGTCTAGGGAGATAGAGCATGAATGGTACCATAGGGGCAGTTATCTTAGCAGCTGGTGAAGGAAAGAGGTTGAAATTAGATTCACCAAAACCACTTGCACCTTGTTTGGATAAAAAATTAGTCGACTTTCCTATTCGGGAATTAAAAAAGTTTTTTGATCAGAATAAATTGAAGGGAAAAATCACTGCAGTTGTTGGTCATCAACGTGAGAAAGTTCGCTCATATATTGAGGGACGTTACCCAGATGTCCAATACGCTATACAAGAAAAACAACTTGGAACAGGCGATGCTTTAAGAGCTTACTTTGATTCTTCAAAAGAAGCTCAATCGTTCGACTTCACACTCGTGATCTGTGCTGATACTCCAGTCGTTTCAGAGAAAGAACTCACACAAATGCTCACTCTTTTAGAAAAAGAAGTTTGTGATGGAGTAGCCGCTAGTTTTAATGAATCTAATCCTAAGGGATATGGGCGTATTATTAAAACGACAAAAGGTTTTCATATTGTCGAAGAAAAAGATGCAACTGATGAACAAAGAAAAATTACTGAAGTTAACTCTGGTCTCTACTTGGTAAAAACAAGTTATGTGATGGAGCACTTGAAAGGAATTGATTCTAATAACAAGTCTGGTGAATTTTATCTAACAGATATTTTCAAAGATGGACGTAATGTACATGCTCTTTGTTTTCCAAACGGCTCTACGTTTTTAGGTGTCAATACACTCGAACAACTTGAGCAAGTTGAAACAATTCTTAGACGTAGAAAAATTAGTGAACTGAGAGAAAGTGGCGTGCGATTCATTGATTCGAATAATGTATATATCGATGATGAAGTAGAAGTTGGGGCCGGCACGGTCATTTATCCAAACACATTTATTTCTGGAAAAACTAAAATTGGTAAAAATGTGGTTATCGAAATGGGAGCTCAGATCACTGACTCTCTTATTGCGGACGGAGCGAAAGTTCTCTCCCATAGTATTCTAGAAGGCGCAAAGCTTCATGAAAAGGCCCATGCGGGTCCCTTTGCTCGTCTTCGCCCCGGGGCCGATATTGGTCCTGAAGCAAAAATTGGTAATTTTGTTGAGATTAAAAAGTCAGTCCTTGATCGAGGCGTTAAGGTTTCACACCTAAGCTATGTCGGCGACGCTTTTATCGGCGAAGAGACGAATATTGGCTGTGGATTCATTACTTGTAACTATGACGGTGCCCATAAACATGTCACAAAAATCGGGAAAAACTGCTTCATAGGCTCCGATTCTCAGACAGTTGCCCCGGTGGAAATTGGGGATGACTGCTTTGTCGCTTCGTCGACGACGGTGACCATGAGCATGCCTGACGGTGCCTTTGCCATCTCTCGAGGGAAACAAACCACGAAAGAAGGAATGGCTAAAAAATTCATTAAAGTGAAAGAACCTAAAAAAGTGTAAACACTTAACAAACAAAGTGGTATCTTTCCTCTCGATTTTAACCCTTAAGTGGAAGGTTTAGTATGTGTGGAATTGTAGGTTACTTTGGTCCGTCACAAAACTCAGTAGGCATCGTTTTAGAAGGTCTAAGACGTCTTGAGTATCGTGGATATGATTCTGCTGGTGTGAGTTTTCTCAATGAGAAGAACGAACTCATCAATTACAAAAAAGCAGGGAAACTCGATAACCTTAAAGCTGAACTTGAAGGTAAAGATGTTGTCGCTCGCACTTGTATTGGTCACACTCGTTGGGCCACACACGGTGGAGTAACAGATAACAATGCTCACCCTCACAGCAACGATATTCTTTCAATCATCCACAACGGGATTATTGAAAACGCTAACGAAATTAAAAAAGAATTAATGGGTCACGGAGTAAAGTTTAAATCAGAAACTGACTCTGAATCATTCTTGGAATTAGTAACTTTCGAACTCCGTAAAGGGACTGAAATCCAAACAGCGATCACTCAATCTTTCAAACGCATTCATGGAAACTCTGCATTTGTCGTTCTTTATCCAAAGACTGGCGAAATCTTCGCTATCAAAAGAGGAGCTCCATTAGTTTGCGGTATCAATGAAGTGACGAGTGAAGCTCTCGTTTCATCTGATCCATACGCTCTCGCTGGAATCGTCCACAAGCTTTACTTCCCGGAAGATGAAGTTATGGTGCACATTTCAGGTGCTAACAAAAACCTCATTAACTTTTATGAACTCGATTTAACAAAGACGACTCGTTATCTTTCTAAGAAACAAGACATGTCAGTGGAAGTGAGTGAGAAAGGTGACTACGAACACTTCATGCTTAAAGAAATTCACGAACAACCAGAATTGATTCGTAATTTAACTTCATACTATTTTGCAGGCGAAGGACGAGAAGCTCTTCAAAGAGTTTCAGATTACCACCCAGAAAGAGTTTATCTTTCTGCCTGTGGTACAGCTGCTTATGCAGGCCTTGTTGTTAGAGATTTCATTGAAACATTAAACCGCATTCCAGCTAACGTAGAACTGGCGAGCGAATTCCGTTACCGCAATCCAATTCTAAAAAAAGGTGATGTGGGTATCTTCGTTTCTCAATCAGGTGAAACAGCAGACACACTTGCTGCTCAATCTCTTTGTAAAAAAGCTGGAATCAAAACTCTATCAATCGTTAACGTTGATGGATCAACACTCTACCGTGACTGCGATGACAATCTTCTCATCCGTGCCGGAGTAGAGATTGGTGTTGCTTCAACGAAGGCTTTTACACAACAAGCTCTAACAGGAAGACTTTTATCTGCAGCACTTTCAGGTGATCTAAAAGATGAAGGAAAAAAAGTTTCTCTATCAGGAAAGTTTGCACTTCTAGCAGAGAGAGTTGATAAACTTCTTGCTCAAACAGACATCATCAAATCTGTTGCTGAATCTATCTACAACAAAAAAGGATTCTTCTATACAGGTCGCGGGGCTTACTTCCCAATTGCACTTGAAGGGGCACTTAAGTTAAAAGAAATTGCTTATGTTCACGCTGAAGGATACGCAGCTGGAGAACTTAAACACGGACCAATCGCTCTTATTGACGAAGAAATGGTTAACATTGCCCTCGTTGGTCCTGAGCTTATCGAAAAAACAATTTCAAACGTGCAAGAAATCAAAGCACGTAAAGGAATCATCGTTGGTGTTGGACCACGTGGAAATGAAGAGCTTCAAGGCCTATCAGACTTCTACATCCCACTAGACTTTGATGGTCTGGACGAACTCGCTCCACTTTATGTCAACGTCGTAAACCAACTTCTCGCTTATTACATGGCGAAGTTCAAAGGAACTGACATCGACAAACCAAGAAATTTAGCTAAATCAGTAACAGTTGAGTAATGAAAAGCCCCCTTAATAGGGGGCTTTTTTGTATCCGGTATGCTAAAACTTTAGCATGATGAAAACGCTCGACTCACTCAATCCTGTTCAAAAGCAGGCCGTTTTAACGACTGACGGTCCAGTCATGATTCTGGCCGGCGCTGGTTCTGGAAAAACAAAAACTCTTGTGACGAGAATCACTTATTTGCTTCTCGAGAAAAATACCAGCCCTCACCAGTTGTTAGCGCTCACGTTTTCAAATAAGGCAGCACGAGAAATGCGCGAACGTATCGGGCAAGAAGTTTCTTTTGATGTTGGTTCACTGCAAATTACTACGTTTCACGCATTCTGCGCGCGTTTATTACGTTCAGAAGCGAACTATTTAGGCCTATCCCGCAACTTCACGATTTACGATGAAGGGGAATCCAAGGCGATTGCGAAATCACTTCTTGAAAGAAGAGGGATTTCAACAAAAGAGATCAATCCTTACGAAATTTTGACTTACATCGATGGTCTCAAAAATAATGGTTATTATCCAGGAAGAGCAATGCCAGATGGTGGCGGTGCTGATCCTCAAGATGAGTTCTTCTCTTATTTTGAAGAATATGAATCCGAACTTCATCGCGCCAACGCAGTTGATTTCGGCGGACTTATTACGGCCGTTATTCAGCTCTTTGAAAAATTTCCTGAAGTCGCCACTCGCTATCAAGAAAGATTTAAATATGTACTGGTAGATGAGTATCAAGATACAAACCGCGCACAATTTGAGTTGATTCGCATTCTTTGTGGAAAACGCAGAAATATATGTGTCGTTGGAGATGAAGATCAGTCGATCTATTCATGGCGAGGCGCTGATATTCGCAACATTCTCGATTTTGAAAAAGTGTTCCCAGATGTGCAGGTGTTGAAACTTGAACAAAATTACCGCTCAAGTAAAACCATCATTGAAGCCGCTTCATGTGTTATTGAAAAAAACACTATGAGAAAAGGCAAACATATGTGGACGGCAAACCCAGAAGGGGATGCTATCGAGATCGTTGAATGTTTCAATGATAAAGATGAAGCCGAATTTATCGCGCAGGAAACTGCTAAACTTCACCGTGAAGGTGTGTCCTATAAAGACATGGCGGTCTTTTATCGTTCAAATGCGCAAGCTCGTCTAATTGAAGATTCTCTTCGCAAATATAAAATCCATTACCGAGTTATTGGTGGGGTAAAATTTTATGAGCGAAAAGAAATCAAAGATATGCTTTCTTATCTTCGTCTCATTATTAATTCAAAAGATTCACTCGCTCTTAGCCGCATCATCAATGTTCCTGCAAGGGGCGTTGGTGCAACTTCTCTTAGAAAATTAGAAATCGAAGCCATCAATCAAAATACTTCGCTGTGGGAAATCATTGAAAGAATTGTTGATCATAGTGATGAATTCGCTCACATTAAATTGTCTGCTAAAATCAAATCGTCGTTGTCTGAATTTGTAACTTTGATAAATGAACTTCGTCATCTTGATTCAAATAAAGTTAAGCCATCGACGATTTATGAAAAGGCCTTGCATGAATCTGGCTATTCGGCATTTTTAAAGGCCAATAAAGATTACGAAACACTCGCTCGTCTGGAAAACTTAGACGAACTTTTAAATGCAATCACTCAGTATGAAGAAGGGCAAGAAGTACCATCGTTAACTGGATTCTTAGAGACGATTACGCTCGATACGAGTTCGGAATTTGATGAAGACGCGCAATCAAATAATGGCGAAGTTTCATTAATGACGGTTCACGGAGCCAAAGGTTTGGAGTTTACCCACGCGTTTGTCTCTGGTGCTGAAGAAAACGTTTTCCCAAGTTACAGAAGTGTTGATAGCGGTGAAGTCGCAATGGAAGAAGAACGAAGACTTTTCTACGTAGCTATGACTCGAGCCATGATCAAGCTCTACATTTCCTTTGCTCAAGGAAGAATGCTTTTTGGACAAATTAAGTTCAATGGGCCAAGCCGATTTGTCGATGAAATCCCAGAGAAGTTATATACATGGAGAAAATTGGCGAATGCCTCTGGTCACCATGATAGATACGGATCAAGCTCTGCTGGCAGCTACGCTAACAATTACAAAGAATACGATCCATATGACCAAAGCCAGGAATCGCATTATGATGATGAGGAAGTCGTTTACCAAGTAAAAGAAAGCTTTCATCAGCCTAAATTTCCAAAAGGTTCAAAAGTTGTTCACTCTCTCTATGGTGCAGGAAAAGTAGAAGATTCTGAGGGATCGGGGGCTGATGAAAAAGTGCTCATCAAATTTGCAGATGGAAATCGAAAAAAATTCATGGTGAAGTTTGCACCAATCACACTAGCTTAAACTTTTTGCCCATTGGATGACTCTTTTCTGAGCAGGTAGTAAATCCTCTTGATTTACGCTCGCGAGTCTTTTTAAGTCTTCAACATAATCAACATCGAAAAAACTTTCTAAAAAAGTAAGTTTGTTTTTTGGAATTTTGGCAACAAGCTCATCTGCAGTAGTCTCTACACTATAATTAATACTTTTCCAGAACGATAATGGGTGGTCGCAATCGGAAGCGTATAGATAAAACCCCCCGTCTTCCGTTTTGCCCAACACGTGATCATGAGTATAAAGCTTTGCTGTGGCTTCATTGTAGATTTTTGCCTGAACGTGAGGAGAATCCGCTCCAATAAAAAAATAATAACGATGGTTTTCTCTCAGTTTATTTTGAATGGTATGCAAACGATCGCCAAGTTCACCAGTGCCCTGGTGAATAGCAGAGAAGTTTTTCCATAGATCGTGATCGAGTGCATTTTCTTCACTGACGGCCCAATAGACTTTTATTTTACCCTGACCCATTCTCGTCACATGCGCGAGAACTTCTTCAGTGGCCATTACTGACAAGGTAAAAAATTCTTCAGCTTTTTCTTTTCCAATGGTTTGAGCTAGACGCGTTTTAAGCGATGAAAAGCCAGGTGTTTTGACAAATATTGCGAAGGCATAGGGATGTTGTTCAAATCGATTCAAAGGGATTTTGAGTAGCTCTGGCAAGGCCTGTTTGTAAGTTAAATAGATGTGTTTAATTGTAGTGGTGAGCCAGCCAGCGTTTTTGTATTTTCGAGAACTGGTTTTAATTTTATCGCGCAGACATTCCACCTTTACACCGAGTTGATGGGCCCTCCAAACAAGAAGATTGTCCTCTCCGTATTGTGCTGTTTCAGAAAAAAAACCTAGTTCGAAAAACACTTTTTTTGTAGTGAAAAAACCTTGATCACCAAAAGGCATTTTCAAATAACGACTTCTCCAGTTAGCACCCCATGAGTTAATCTTCATGAGTGGAAAACCATCAAATTCGAGTTCAAAATGATAGAGTTTATTTGGATTTTTCTTTAAGGCATTTAATATTATTTTCTGAAAGTTTGGTGGAAGGATTGAATCAGCATGCAGGAAAAAAAGCGCAGAACAACTCGCAAGAAGAGCGCCTTGATTTAATTTAGTAGCTCTATTGCCAGCGCACTTGAGAGTTTTGAGATTTCCTTCAATGTTGTCATCAAGCTCTGGGCCAACCAAAATAATTTCAAGAGCAGGATCATCGAGTTGTTTAAGGAGATCCTTCCATGTGTCTTCTCCTTTTTTTACCGGAATAATGATGGAGAGATTAGGCTTCAACTTTTAAAGCTCCACCACAAGAGCTCCCGGCCCCAGCAGTACAACCATAACAATGATTAGCAAGAGCAATTGCTTTATTTGAAAGTTCATCCAGGTTTGAGATATCCCACAAGTTGGTTTTTTGATAGTTGAGGGGGATCTCCAGCATCTGATTAAAGTCGCAATCATAGATGACACCATTCCATCCAACTGAAACTAAATTTTTACACATAACTGATTGAGCGGCATCTGGGTTGAAATTGTTTAACAGGAGTTCCATATATTCTTGGTATTTTCCCTGACGTTCCAGATCCTCAAGAAAGCGTTTGATCGGCATATTGGTAATAGTGAAGAGATTATTAAATTCAAGATTAAAAAATTGCTTTAGTTCTCGCTTGTAATCAGCTTCCAGCTTTTTTTGATTGCCTGGAAGAAAAGCTCCGCCCGGATTGTAGACAAGATCTAAAACTAGTCCAGTCCCAGTCATTCCGTAACCTAATGAATTAAGTTTTTTTAGACCTTCAATACTTTTATCAAATACTCCACGTCCACGTTGTTTATCGACATTATCTTTTGTGTAGCAAGGAAGTGAAGCCACAACATGCACTTTATTATCTCTTAAAAATTCAGGCAGGTCTTCATAACCTTTTTCAAAGAAGATTGTAAGATTACAACGATCAATGACTTCAATATTAAGAGCGCGAGCTGCTTTACAAAGTTTCCGAAAATGAGGATTCATCTCAGGTGCACCACCAGTGAGATCGATAGTCTTCAAAGTATTTTTTGATTTAGTCATCAACTCAATAAGACGATCAACAGTTTCTTCTTCCATGATTTCTCTTCTTAGTGGGCCAGCTTCAACATGACAGTGGTGACAAGCTTGATTGCAAAGTTTACCAAGGTTAATTTGAAGAGTTTCAACTGCATTTCTTGAGAGTTCAATTTTTGAATTCTTCAAAGTCGTCGCAAATGGAAGCATTGGCATATTTACCTACTTAAGAAAAAGTTATTTCTGTTATTTCTGAGTTAATCATAAATCTGTTAGGAGGTCCCCAAAAACCTGTACCCGTGCTGACATATAAATGCATATCTTCCACCAGGTGAAGTCCTTTTACATAAGGTTGTACTAAATGAACAATTAAGTTCCATGGGAAACCTTGTCCGCCATGAGTATGGCCTGAAAGCTGAAGATTGTATTTCAGCTTTGTCGCTTCAAAACAAGTTTTTGGTTGATGTGAGAGTAGAATAGAATAGGCTTCATGAGGAATAGTTTGCTGGGCCTTAACTAGATCGCATGCAAATTCAGGGTCAACTCTTTTTGAATAAACATCATTCACGCCTGCCAGAAAAAAGGGGAAACCATTGTGTTCGAGTTCAACGTTTTCATTAACGAGCGGATGCATGCCAAGCTTTCTTGTGTATTCAATCCACTCCCGTGCATACCAATAATATTCGTGATTACCGGTAACAAAGTAAGTTCCTAGTCTTGATTTGAAGTTTTTAAAAGGAAGTAATTCTTCACCGATATCAGCAACCGTTCCATCAATCAGGTCGCCTGTTATGACGATCAAATCTGGATTTAAAGCATTAACTCGCTCAACTAGCATTTCAGCGAAGTCACGCTTTAAAGTGGGACCAATATGTATATCTGATAGCTGAACAATTTTTAATCCTTTGAGGTTTTTGTGAGAATGACTTAAAGGAATTGTGATTGGGACAATTTTAGGATCAAAAGAATTTGCCACCCCAACTCCAGTTGCGAGAGTGCTGCCAGCTAATGTTGCAAAAGCTAAATTCTTTTTAAGAAATTGTCTTCTAGATGACGGAGAGTCTTCTGCCGGTCTTTTAAACCATTTTCTTCCGATGTATTGATAAAGATCTTCCAGATCAAACAACAATAGAACAAGAATAAACAATCCGATAAAGCCCATGGCCACATAACTAGCAGTGATTGTCGTGTGTAACCATGGACCTTTCATTAATTCATTTCCAAATCTTAATAAAAAGCGAGTGAAAACACTGAACGCAGCAACGGCATCAAAGAGATAGACCCATTCGTGTCTCAACATAAATGCATCTAAAATATGGCGTTTGAAACTTCTCCTAAAATGAATGAGAAGAATAAGAGAGAAAATTCCGGAAAGGATGGTAGGGAGGATAGTCATTTCATTATTATAATGAAGAAAGTGGCAGAGTGAATTAAAATGAACAAATGGAAAACACTTCTCATTATCCAGTTGCGATTATCGGCGCGGGTCCCGCTGGGATTACCCTCGCTATTCACCTCAAGAAATTAGGGATTGAGCCCATTATACTGGAAAAAGGTCCTGAAGCTGGTCACAGTTGGGGATTAATGCCGGATCATCTTCATCTGATATCCTTGTGGCACTCGAATTGTCTGCTTCCAGAGGATAACAAAAAGTCTTCACCGTACAAAGATCACTCAGCTCAAGAATTTAAAAATTATTTAAAAGGGCTGGTTGCTGAGCATGCTCTTAACATTGTTTATGATTTTAAAGTTGATAACGTAAAAGCAGAAGTTCATGGATTTGCACTCAATGGGACATCGAAAACCATTAATGCAAAATTTGTCGTCGATTGCACAGGACACTACAGTTTTCCGTGGATGCCGAAATATCCAAAAAGTGCGAATCATCCCTTAATGATGCATTTTAATGATTTCAAGAACGGAGAGCAGTTCAAACAGTTCAAAAGAATTTGTATCGTGGGCAAACGACTATCTGCTGGGCAATTAATAACCGAGTTGGTGGAAAGTGATCCGAATAAGCAGATCTTTCTTTCAATAAGATCAAAACTGAAATTTAGTCCCCCAATGTTTATTCTCTCAATACTTCTAAGAAATTTACATTGGTTTGAGTGGATCCCTTTAAAACTAAAAATGAGAAAAGGCCCGGATATACCTATGCATAGTTCAGTGAAAAAATATCTAACGAATGTTCATATAAAAGGTGACATCAAAAAAATTAATAATGATTCTGTCACGTTCGATGATGGTGAAGAACAAATTGATGCCATTATTTTTGCAACCGGATACAGACGCTTGCATGACAAACTAAAAGATGATTTCGAATCAGCTGAGAGACCAGGATTATTCTATCTCGGAGTAGATGGTCAGCGGACTTTCACAAGTCGCTTTTTGAGAGGGATTAGGGAAGACGCCCCCCATTTGGCCAAGTTGATTGCTGGCAAACTCGCTTGAAGAAACAATTGCCAATAAAAATAAAATCCCACTGGAAAGAGAAAGAGCATAAGAATCGCACGATCAATAAGACTCGCTAAAAGAGCAGTCTCGAAATCAAGCCCGAACTGTTTACCAATATAGGCAGTAATAATTTCTTTAACACCAATATTTCCGGGTAATATTTGAAACATTGAAGCCGCTAATAGAATCAAACTTATTTCAAAGCTATCTGTAAAATTAAGATCAATTCCTATTGCTAAAAACGAAAGATAAATTTTAACTGGATATAATAAAAACATACCTATCCAGCACAAAGTCGCAAGAGAACTTAGTTTCAGATCCATCAAATAAACTTTAGGCGAATATTTTCTTTCAAACTTAAAAAGCTTGCAGATGGCTTCAGTTGCAAACATAAGAATCAGTCCAGAAACAGAAAGAGCGATGAACAAAGATTCTAGAGCAACGAAGACAGGATGAGATTTCTGCAAAAAGAAATGACAATAAGCTGTTCCAGCTATTCCTAAAAATGTAAAACCTGTAAGGACAATGGCAAAACTCATCGAGAGAAATTCTCGCATAGCGAGTCCCTTTTTATCCTTGATGTAGAACATTCGGATGCCCGTTCCGCCTTTGGCCGGAAGAAGCATGTTGAAAAGTTCGGAAATCATACAAAGACCGAACCATTCTTTAAATTTTAGATTTATATTATGTTTTCGCAATGGAAGTTTGTGAGTTAAACCCAAAAGAGTGTAATTCAAAAAATGAATGGCGATAAGAATGAAAATGTAACCGACATTAATCGATTTCAGTTTTTCGAATGAAGATTCATTCTTATGAACGTAGTAACCCAGTCCAACGAGAAGTAGAAGCGAAAGAATCAAAAGAATACGATGATAAAGCTTTTTGTTTTTATCGCTCATGCGAGTCTTCTCACCGTAATTTCTGGTTTGTAAAATTTTAAAAAGAAGTAATGAATTTTGCTTAACCAAAAGACCCAAGAATATTTTAGTTCGATCCGATCAATGTCAGCAAAAATCGTCTGTGGAGATTTATTGCGGGTTGAATAAACTTCGCACTGAAGTTTGTTGCCGTTGCGATCAAATAAACCTTTCTCCCAAAGCGTTTTCAAGAAAGTTTTAGGAGTCACTCTACCAATCGTTGTACCAGGAACAGTAAGTCCTAACCCAAGTATAAGAACTTGGACAAGACCAGCGTGACAAGAAGGGGTTCTTTTATTTTTCATGGCCACAAGGAAATCTTGAAATTTTTTTAAATCTTCTTTGGGTATTCCTTTAAATCGAAAAAAGAGTGCTGCTCTGATGTTATCTTTTCTCGAAGGTTGCAGCTTGCAAGGATTGATACTGAATCTTGCATGAAATTCTTGTTCACCAGATATGACGAAACAATGATAATTAGTGGGAGATAATCCAATGATAAGATCTTCTTCTAAATTAATTCTATCACCGAAATACCAAATGCCGTCGTTAGAACCGTCAGCTTTGGTCACTTCATGAGAGACGTTAATGTAAGTTAGATCTTCCATCTTATCCAATACTCAATTTTGTTAATACTCGTTCAAGCATTCGATCAAAAATATTCGGTAGGTTTGCAGGATCAAATTTATATCCCTTAGAAAGCTTTCTTAAATCAACAAAGAACATGTTTCCCTTAGGACCACGAGCGATAACTCTATTGTTCGTGAAATCAGCCAAGAACTTTTCTTCTGGAAGAACAGTTTGGCGCTCACCTACGTAGACAGTTTTCGTGAAATATTTTTTTGAAATAGCAGGACGACAAACAGAATCGCGACCTTCCTGAGTATAAATCTTGTAGGTGTCATCCATCCAATAACCTGTAATGGTGTTTACTGAAGGGTATGGTGCAGGGTTACCCCAACCGATACGCTTTTTATTGCCGTTAGTATTTGAGAACCAAGGAAAGATCGTTCTTAAAAAACAAACAAACTCCAGGTATTCAACACGATCATAATTTCTGTTTCTGAAAAGCGTGACAGGTTCTCTACCTTCTTCACGAACAAATTTTTTGAAATTTTCTTGAAACTCAACGTTGCTATAATGTGAAATGGCGTCTTTGAAATCATTAAAGAGCAAGAATCCGCCATTATAATGAACGCAGCCATGAATATAGTTAATGGCCGGTGGCATACGATCTGGTTTTCCCATAGGAAATTCTTCACTCGATGCTGATGCCAAAACCATTTTGCGCATATAGTTTCCAACTTCACAGACGATTTCTTCATCGCTGTCATACCCAGCAGATTCATCACGCACAGACTGGAAAATGATATTTGACGGCCAGATAGGTTTACCTGTCTCAGGATTAATTCCTGTGGCCATTGGATGATCGGCCGACAAAAGACCACCTTTCATTGGACGAATCCAAACAATGTTAAACACATTGATGATTCCCCACGTATTGTGGACCGTAAGTTTGGTCCAAATGGCTGCAGCTTTAATTAGTCTTACGATGTCGCTCATGGTTTTCATGTTTTTATCCTTACGCAAATATGTTTGGATTATAGCTTTTAGAGCGCTTTCTCTGGGGGAAAGTGGAATTTTTATAGGGTCCAGTATGGGGGTGTCTAAAGTTTAACGCAGGCTAATTCTTTCTAGGGGTTAGGTCTGCCTTTAGGTTTCAAATAACTAGTTTCTAGTTGAATATGACTACTCTATAGTCGATAATATTTCACATGCTTGAAACACTTTTGGAAACAAATTAACGGACTTCCATTGATTGACCACATCGAATAAAGCTCGCGATCTAAGCTAAAAAAGAAACAACTTTGTCATTTTAATAAAGGTAAGAATTATGAAGAACAACAAATTAAAAATCGCTCTACTGGCATTAGTCGTGTTTTTCGTCGCTGCTGGCGGATTATTTTATTACGCTTCAACGAAATTAAATCCTGAAGAAATTAGAAAAATCGCAATCGAGAAAACTCAAGAAGCCTTTCCTTTTGCAACAGTTGAATTGGGACAGGTCGAAATCGGATGGGGGCTCAATTTCAAAGTTCATTTGCAAAAGTTTATTTTGAATACAACTCATCCAACAACTAAAGCAAAGGTTGAAATGATGGCCGTTGATGAAATGGTTGTTAAAGTCCCAATCTGGGCAATTATCACTAATGGTGGTGTAGTTGAAATTCAAGTTGATAAACCTCTTATGAATTACACTGAATTCCAGGAAGGGAACAATTGGACTTATGCAATGGGTGGCAAGAAAGAAGAGGAAGCAAAAACACCAGAAGAAAAAGCAGCTGAAGCTCAAAAAAATGCTGAAAAATCTGCAAAGGCATTAGATGTTTTTGGTAAAAGCAAAATCAACGTAAAACTTTCTGATGTCGCAGTTAAGTACACTTTGAAAGATAATTCAAACGGACAAATTAATGTCTCTCGTTTTATTGTTAAAGGCTTAAACTTCGAATCATCAACTGCGTTTGAAATTGCAAGCGACTCTCAGTTTGTGATGAAGGATAATTCAAAAGTTTCATTTAGTACCATTGCAATTGGTGAAATCAATATCGCTGATCTTGTAAAAAATGGTTCAGTAACTTCCACTGTAATCATCAAAGTTAACAATATCAGCAAAACTGGACTAGATTGGAAATTTCCTGAAATTACGACTAATCTGGATATTCTTCTTAAAAAAGATGGCGAGTTATCAGGAAAAATTTTAACTCAATTTGAATCACAAAATAAAATCGCTGCCTCTTTCAAAATGACGAAAGAAATTTCGCTTTCAGACATCAATGTCGACATTGTTCTAAAAGATGTCGGTATGATCATGGGACTTGATCGTTCAATTGATCTATCGAAAGCTAAGTTAACGGCGAAAGGTGGATTAAACCTTTCAGAAGATAAGAAAATAAATGCAGATCTAAACTTTGCAATCGCACCTGGAATTGGTTTTTCAAAAGATGGTCTTTCAACGACGACGAGTGTGAATGGAACGTTCAAAGAGAAAGCTCTTGCGGTGAAAGTGAAAACTGAAGCAATGGATGGGCAAATCAATACGGCCATCGATGGAGAATTCGATCCAAACCAAAAGTTTGATATGAATGCACTCAAGCTCAACATCAAGGTTGCAGCAAACGGGATGAAAATTCCGGAAAAACTCATTCGTGAAAAATTATGGTCTAAAAAGCCGAATGAAAAAAATGCTGAAGCAAAAAAATCAGAGGGAGAAGAGCCCGCTGCTTCAACTGGATCGTCAACTACGGGTACAACTGCTCAAGCAACTGGTGAACCACCTAAATTAGTAAACACAAACATTGCTCTGACTTGGAATAATATCAGTGTGGCCGGAGAAGATTTTTCAGGTAGAGGCAGAATTGTAACGAGTTCAAACTCACTAGCAGTAGATGGTTTAAACTTTAAGTTCGGCGGTGGAACAGGTGAACTAAATCAAACAATGAAATTAGGTACTAAAAACAATGATTCGAATTTCACATTTAAGGTGAAAGATTTAAATCTTGGTTCATTCAAAGCTTTCCTGCCTCCATTCATCGAGAACTTCACAGGACTTGTAAGCGGACAATTCAACGGATCCGCAACGCTGTCAAATACAGGTGCTCCGCCACGATATGATGTAAACGTAAATGTGGATGCTAAAAAAGGTGAAATCAAAAAACTGAATATTTCAGAATATGTGAATCCAATTCTTGCTAAAATTCCAATGGCGAAAGAAAAGATCCCTGAAAACTCTCTAAAGCTGGATGGAAATTTTGAAACAATGACAATGAAAGGGCGCTTTACTCAAGATGCTTATAATATTGCTTCATTCAACTTTATTGGAATTAACAAAAAAGTTGAAATCAACGGAAACGGAACACTTCACCCAGCACCAACAAAAACATCTGTAATGGAAGTAAGCTTTACTGAAACAGCAGGAAAAGTAGGGGATGCTCTGGAGAAAAATATTGGCTCACGTACGTTACCGTTACGTCTAAGTGGACCTGGTTTCACGCTTAAACCTGAATACGACTACACTTTAGGTAAAGTCGCTAAAGGTGCAATGAAGACGAAAGGAAAAGAAGCATTAGAGAAAGTCATTGATAAAAATATCGATAAAGTCGTGCCAGAAAAAGCCAGAGAAAAAGTAAAAGGCTTGTTAGACGGATTCTTTAAGAAA
>CBIHOP010000002.1:0-29596 GCA_966211385.1 uncultured Bacteriovorax sp. | reverse complement strand
TTTTAAAAAGGGAAAAGAAGTTTACGGCGATTCAGAATGTTCGACGATGACTTACAAAGCGGGATCAAAAGTTAAGATTCTCTTTTCAGGCAGACGTGCGAGCTGCTCAATGGATGTTGAAAGCTGGACGATGTTTTCTAAACCAGGCAAAGGCGAATATCTGAAAATCGAAGGTCGAGGAACATTTATCGGGGTCGAGACAAAGTGTTCGATGGAATTTGAAGTGAAAAACGGACAATTGACTGGTCGCGCCCTACAAACAATCCAGCACAATAATTCTGGAAGTTACTGCCAATACTAAGATTTTTTAAAAGGATCGTTGACAGATTTCGATGCGATCCTTAATATCGGCGTTACTCAAATCGATGCGGGATTAGCTCAGTTGGCTAGAGCGTCTGCTTGCCATGCAGAAGGTCGAGAGTTCGAGTCTCTTATCCCGCTCCATTTTTAATTCAAAAGCATAAAATAATAAAGCCACCCTCGCGGTGGCTTTTTTATTGGTTCCAACACACTTTTCTTGATGCTTGTTAACAAGAAAAGTGTGTTGGAACCTGTCTAGTTTTTAGACGGCCTGTAAGAAAGACCCTACTTCAATTGTGATTATTTCCATGTCTGCTAAATTGATTTCATTAACACTGAAATAAATGTCGCTCATTGGAGTCACAAATGAAAAAGTTTATCGCAACTATACTTTTAACATCAGTTCTCTCATTAAACGCTCTTTCTGCTCAGGAAGCCTCGACTCCGGCCCAGCAAATAAAGCGTTCAACTGCCTATACTGGCATCTTAAATAGTGCTGCCAAAGACTACGATGGCCTAGGTAAAGATCTTTTAAGAGGTTCAACGACCGTATCTTCGATAAAGCTCGGACTAAAAGCAATCCTTCTGGTTGAAACAGTTTATTGGAGCTGGACGGCCGGAAAATTCATCAATCTTTGTAAGGGATGTGGAGTTGAAAAAGATTTATTCGATCTTATCGGAGGAGTGATTCGTCTCGGTGCCACAGGAGCGGCCGGATACCAGAGTGCATTTTATAAGCTTGATGATGCTCATGAGAATATCAATGACGAAATCGTTCTTAAAAAATTAGATTACATTAACGATCAAATCAAAAATTCAGAGGTATCTGATTGGAGATTGAGAGACGGTAAACTTAAAGATGTTCAGACGTTTAAGAGTCTTAGTGCTTATGAAAGAGAACAATATTCTAAAAAAATTAATACGCAATTAAAGGCACTACCTTTTGCTTACAAGCTCGTTCAAGAAGGTATGAACGAAACTGTTTCAAAATTGATGAGTCAATATGATCCACAAAATATGTCATACCTGAAAAGAGTTCTTTCATTGGGTGACGACCAACTCGCTTTCGGAAGAGTGGCGATTTATGGAGCTTTCGCCAGAAGAGATATCGCAACTGAATTCGCGAAATTTAACGAGCAGTTAATTGCCGAGTATAAGGCCGTCCTAGCGATCGAGAAAAAATAATTCAACAAGGCCAGATGGCAATCAAACTTCATCTGGCCTCTATTCTGCTGTCAAATCTTTAGACAAATTTTTAGAGAAAGCGCTCTAAACGGGACACGAAGTCGTTTTTACAATCAAATCACTTAAGAATAATCTCCAGCAATCGATAATGTTTACATGAAAGCGGCATTTTCGAAGATCTTAGTAGCAAGTCTATTCCTTCTTTCTTTGAAGGTGTCTGCTGAGCATACTCCGGAAATGGCCAAAAGAATCGTGAGGGCCGAACAACTTCTCAATAGCAGAGATTGGATTCTTAAAAAAGAAGCAGTCGTTAGAGAAGTCGTTGGACTCTTAAAAGCGAATTTGAAAACATCTCCAGACGATTCAGAGTCACTAAGAATCTATGCGTCCCTTCTTCGCAACTTATCTCTTGAATCTGGAAGCAGTTACGATAAGCCGATGATGGCCCAGGCACTAGAACTGCTTCAGAAGGCCACAGCTGCTGATCCTTCCAATCAGGCCGCTCAAATTGATAAAGTGCTCGTCCTCATTTTTTTAGAGAATCCTGAGGGCAAACAACTGCTTTATAGCGCCTCTAAAAATTGGGACAAGAGTAAAATGTCTGGTAAGCAGGCACGGAAAGTCATGGAGAGCTTTTTTGATTTTGATGATCAACAAAACGGTGATGACTTTTATGATATCGCTTTAACAAAATCTGAAAGCAATGAAGATAAAGCGGCCATCTATTCTGTTAGAGCAAATTATTTTCACAAACAGAAAAACCATACTCAATGTATCGAAGAATATGAGAAGGCCATTAAATACGACAGCACAAAACCCTGGTCGTATGGGAATCTTTCATGTTGTTACAAAGACATCAAACAATACGATAAATCTATTGATGCCAGTAAAAAAGCAATGGCCCTTTTAGATTTTCATCAAGCTAGAGAGTTGCTCTACGAATCTGCAATGAAACGCGGTCATATTGCGAGAGAGACGAAAGATTATGCTAAAGCTGAAGAGCTTTATTTGTTAGCAGCAGAAGTTAATCCGCACTTCGAGCCTTATCTGCTTCTCGTAGAAACTTATTTGAAAATGAATGAGCTTAGTAAAGCACGAGCGGCCGTCAACTCTGCTCTTAAGTATCCAACTGATACTACTCCCTACGAAACGATCAAAAAAAATGCCCGAATCATTTATACTGGGAACAGACTGAGCCCTAATTTTTAATAAATACCTTTTTTCCCTGAGCAAAAAACACTCACGTAACAAGCAATCAAAGCAAACGGGAATAGTTGCCATCCGAAAAATTCACAGGCCATAAGGACGCTAGTGAAAGGCGCATTGGAAGCACCTGCAAAGACAGCACAAAAACCAAGTGATGTTAAATATATTAAATCCGGCGGGAAAAAATGCGCAAGTGCACTTCCAGCATGACTTCCGATAAAGACAAGTGGAACAAATTCTCCGCCTTTAAAACCCGAGACCAGAGTTAGATTTGTAACAACAAATTTCCAAATGACATCTGCATAAGATGCCGTCTCACGGAAAGACTGTTGAATGGACTCAAGTCCAAGACCAGCATATTTGAAATTGCCGATTAATAAGTATAGCCCAAGAATGATTAGACCACCGATGAAAGCTTTAAGCAAAGAATGGACCTTTAGTTTTTTAATTTTATCTTCTAAGAAATGCATACTCGTTGTGAAAAGATAAGCGATCCCCCCAAAAAGAATGCCTGAAAAAAAAGCGAGTAAAAAAAGTTTGAATGTTCCCGTCGAAACATTGGCCGACAAATAATGAGCATGTGGAACTTTAAACATTCTCGTGACAAGAAAAGCAAACCAGGATGCAATCCCACTTTCTACGACCGTTTCTTTTTCAATTTTTCCTGCATGAATGACTTCACTTCCAAAAAAAGTTCCGGCCCAAGGCGCTCCAAGAGCTGAACCGAAACCAGCAGAAATACCGATGATGAGAATTCTTCGTCGATCAGCATCTTTTAACTGACAAAGCTGTCCTATCTTTTCACTGAGCGAGCCTGCGATCTGAACGGCCGCTCCTTCTCTACCTGCGGAACCACCAACTATGTGTGTAATCACAGAGCCCGTGAAAACAAATGGGGCCATACGAAGAGGGATGCGTTCTTTAGGATTGTGAATTTCATCAATGATTAAGCGTGCTCCACCTGATGATTTACCACCATATTTCATATAGAGAAATGTCGTCAGCACTCCTCCAAATGGGAGAAGATATATGAGAAAACTGTATTTCATTCTCAGTTGTGTGACGATATCCAACGAATGAAGAAAGACACTAGCAGCAATGCCGGCCGCAACCGCTACTATTAAGATTGCGAGAATCATCCTGAAATGAAATTTTGTTTTGAGATAAGTGACCATGAATACTGACATTCTAAACCTCAATGTCTGCATGTCAACTGTCCACATTTTAGTCAACTACAAGGACAGTCTATAACTTTTTCTAGATTCCCCTCTAGCTCAAAATCTCATGCGAAAATGTCGTCAATAAACATTATAACTGGAGTTCTGAATGAAAGCTTTGATGCCGTTATTATTGGTTACACTTTCTTTCTCATTAGTGGCTTGTAAAGATTCATCTTCAGGAACAGCGGCAGCAAATAAATTTACGGAAAACCTCTCCGCTCAAGAAAGTGCAAATTTAGATAAAGAAATCTCTGCGATGTTTAAACACTCGGTATTCACTCTGGAAGTCACAGAAAAAAATGGATGCAAGATTACACTAAAAGATCAAGTCTCAATTCTGCAGGAAAAGGGACAATCAATTACCTATCGTAATCCTATTTCTTCTACTGTATCTAAAGAATGCGATGTTGATTCGATAAACACTGAAAGAACTGTGGAAGTTGCAGATGAAGATACTTGCGTAAAACAATACGAAAAAAATGGAAACATTGTGAGAATGAAAGCTTGCAGTGATGATATTGTAACGATCGATCTCAATACGAAAACAGCAACAGGAAAAGTTTCAGGTGATTCAACTGGCACGATGACTGTTAAAGCGATTACTGTGGATAAGGCCCTTCTTACAAAAGAACTTGAAAACGTGACCATCGTTTATATCGGCTCAGATGGGAATGGTGAGCAGATTGAAAAGAGCCGTGAAATTGGTAACGCCTTAGAAATTCTTGATATCACTCTCTAAATAAAACATCTCTGAATGGAGAATGGTTGCAAATGCTGCCATTCTCCTCTAAAACTCCCTCATGAAAAACTTAATCTTCCCTCTACTCGCCCTGGCGTTTTTAGGCACTGGTGCCTTCGCTAAATCTGAACCACAAACAAACAAAAAACTCGATGAGTATTTCGAAGTTTTAAGTTATGAAAAAACTGATTTTGAACCAGTGGGCGCAGTCTGTGAAAGAGTAGCTTTGCGTGAAGTTGAATCTCAATATCCTTCTGTTAACTACAACATCATCAACAGCATTCAATACGACGAACACGACATTACCGTTGGTGAACTTGATCTTGTCATTTTCAATCGCTCCACAGGAAAAGCTGAAGCGGTCGCGGAAGTTAAATGCTGGAGAAGTTTCAAATCAGCACTTAAAAAAGCAAAAGAGCAGCGTATGCGCTTTCAGCTTCACCTCAACCGAAACATCATCATCACTGACAAGGAAGCTAAAAGATATTCAAAAGATCTTTTTAAAAATGTTCAAAGATACTTTTCCATCTCTCAACAAGGCGGAGAAAATCAAGGTTTTGATTTTGAGCTTAGTCTCGATTTAGATGAACTCATGCTTCTTCGTAAAAAATTATTAGAGTGTAAAGACCAAGGCCGTTGCCCAAGACGATAATGAAAACTCTTTTAGCTGTTTTATTCATTTCTTTTTCCGTCTTCGCTGAAGATTCTTCAGAGAAGATAAAAAATGATCTTTATAAAACATTGCTGGAAACGCATAAGCCACTCACATACAAGCAGGCCGGTGAAATTCTCTTCACAAAATTAGACGTGCACGGAACGAATTGCAGTGTCTATACTCCGAGCATTTGTCTTCCTGCCACTCAAGTTCCTGATGCCAAAATCATGAATATCGAGCATACCTGGCCCCAATCAAATGGTGCTAACGGTTTTGCTAAAAGCGATCTTCATCATCTCTTCCCTGTTGATAGTCCCTCTAATTCCATCCGTTCAAGCCTTCCCTTTTGTAATGTAAAGGCCATTAAATGGGAAAATGGACAGAGCAAGCGAGGGTTTAATCAATTTGACGAGCATTGCTTTGAACCGCCTACGAAGCACAAAGGTAATGTTGCGCGCGCTCTTTTCTACTTCTCGATTCGCTATCAACAGCCCATCAATGATCATGAAGAATCTTTTCTTCGCGAATGGCATAAAGCGGATCCAGTTGACCAGGAAGAGAGAGATCGCCATGAAGCGATTAAAAACTTTCAGAACAATTCCAATCCTTTCATTGAAAGGCCAGAACTCGTTGAACAAGTCACAAATTTTTAAGTTTTTAAAACCTAACGTAAGTCATACTTTTTGAACACATGAATGGATACCATCAATTCATCTCTTCAAAAGGATTGCAGATGACCATTTACACTTTTGATCAAATCACCAAGGCCCAATCGTTTTTAGGTGGGAAAGGTTATTCTCTTGGTCTTATGAAAAATGCGGGATTT
Source organism: uncultured Bacteriovorax sp. (assembly GCA_966211385.1). Taxonomy (GTDB): domain Bacteria; phylum Bdellovibrionota; class Bacteriovoracia; order Bacteriovoracales; family Bacteriovoracaceae; genus Bacteriovorax. The sequence continues at coordinate 23,465 of CBIHOP010000002.1, read as the reverse complement.
CCTGTCCCCGATGGATTGATCCTCACCGAATTGCCCAGCAGTGAATTGGAATGGAATGAAATCTTTGAATGGTGGACTAAGAATGGCTCTGCATCACTTGCGATCAGAAGTTCGGCCATTGGTGAAGATTCAAATGAGCAAAGTTTTGCCGGCCAGAATTCCTCCTTCTTAAATATTTCCACTATCGAAGGGATTAAATCGGCCGTAGCAAAATGTTTTGAGTCGATTCACAAAAAATCAAGTGCACTTTATCGTGAGCATTTTCTCAAAACAGCTGAACATGCGTCGATGAATGTCGTCATCCAATTGATGGTTAAACCGCTCTACTCTGGCGTTTTCTTCAGCGTTGATCCTCGCACAGGTGAAAAAGGCTGGATTGCCGAGGCCATCGAAGGACTGGGAGAAGATCTCGTTTCAGGAAAAAAAACTCCTCATCACTTTGAAGAAAATAAAGTTTCGAGCACAACGCTTTTTGACATTAATGAACTTGTGAAAACAGGACTGGCCATAAGAGATTTTTTTGAAACTGAAATTGATATTGAATGGGCCGTCGACCAGGGAAAGAATTTAAAGATATTGCAAGCAAGACCTATTACTGCACTCTCTGGTAAAAGTGAAGAAAAGAGGATGATTGATGAAGAACTCAATCGACTATTGAGTGAACATCGACTGGATACTATTTGGGATGGTGGTACTTTTGCTGAATGGAGTTCTCCTCCTGGACAGCTGACTTTCAGCATCTGGAGCGAAGCTTTTGCTAAAAACCATGCTTTCTCTAAAGCTTTAAAGAAGCTTGGCTATTTAGGTATAGATCACGAAATTAAAAATACGACTCATTCGCTACTCGAAAAAATTTTTGATCGTGGTTATATTAACATTTCACTACTTTCTGCTATGTACTTTGGCCCTATCCCCTATCGAATTGTGTTTAAAAATGGGCCGCAATTAAAATTTGATTTTAGTAAGATCGACTTTGAAACAGTACTTAAAACGCCAATGACTATCGGCCGGATGATTTCTGTAGGATTCAAATTATCTTCTCATCGGAAAGAGTGGCTGAATGAATCGCGCAAAGAATTGATTAAATCGCAAAATGAGTTTCAACTATTATCCAGTTTAGATCAAAAAAATGAAGACGAACTGATCAGCATGTTCGAAAAAGAAGTTCAAAACTTCTATGACAATCACCTGCTCTGGTCTTTAGTTCTCATTACACTCATTGAAACGACTAACCAAAATCTGAAAGCATTTTTAAAAGGTGTTTACACGGATGAAGAGATTAAATCCAAACTCAATCTATGGATGGGCGCTGGAATTCATTCTGTCACGATGGATATGAATCAGGAATATGCTAAGGCCTGTTTGAATTCGGATTTGCGTGAAGCTTTTATTCGTACCTATGGTCACAGAGGCCCCGGTGAGCTGGAACTCTCAAATCCTCGCTGGTCAGAATTAAAAGAAAAGGCCTTTGTTGGTTTAGCCAGCAATGAAAAAAGAGACCATAAAACAAGTCTCATCTCTGCGGAAGAAGAAATCGCCCAACTAAAAACTTATAAAAAACAAGTTATCGAGAAGGAATGGGTTCTTTTACGTGATTTACTGGAAATGCGTGAGCAATGGAAGATGCAAATTCTGAAGCCTTATTACAATATCAGAATGCTCGCACTAGAAATCGCCAAGCGCTTCAACTTGGGTGAAAACATTTTTTGGTTTTCATATCAAGAGATTCTCAAACGTGAGTTCAACATTCCACTTGCTCAAAAAAGAAAAGCGCATAGTGAATTGAGTAAAAACATTTCACTACCTACAATTGTTGAACTTTCAAAACTTCAGCAAATTCTTAAAAATAAAGATGCAGACAATTCTGACTCTTTAAAAGGCGAAGCTCTTTCACCTGGTCTAGTGTTCGGTGAAGTACGAGTTGTTTTAAGTCCTGAGGATGTTGATATCAATTCGTGGCCGGAAAATACAATCATCGTGGCCGAGTCAACAGATCCTGGATGGACTGGATTATTTTTAAAATCAAAAGCAGTTGTCGTCGAAAAAGGCGGAGTTCTCTCCCACTGTGCAATCGTCGCAAGAGAAATGAATTTACCGGCCGTAAGTGGAATTAAAAATTGTCACCATCGTTTTCATGATGGGGACAAAATTTGGGTGGATGGAAATAATGGATCTATTACTTTGGCTTAAACACAATCACGATGCTGCAGTTTCTGGAATGGTAGGAGGAATTATACCAACGGTTCTCATTCCACTCACCGCTCTCACCGTGGCCCTCACTTCTCTTGCTGGAATCATTGCTGGCTGGTTTGGAATTAAACTTCACACAGAAGGTCCCAAGCAGCTTTTAGAAGTCCTGCTTAAAACTAAAGTTATAGTCTCTGCTGTAATTTTAAACCTTCTCATTATCGCAGGAATAAAGGGGTACCGTTACTATCAAAATGCTCCTCGCTTTATCTCGACCATCGAAAAACAATCAGAAATAAATGCCAAAACATCTCCGCTATATTATGAAAATTCAGGTGGACGTCCCTATTTGTATACGGGCGCAATAGTCACACCTCATTTGGAAAATCTTAAACACGTAAAAGAAACAAGTGTTGCAGCAGGAGCTTTTCGTTCCGGACTTATTTCGGGGGAATCACTCTTCTACGGAACTGATAACGGTTTTATATACGAGTTCAATAAAAACAATCTGGAGCTTCTCAGAAAGTTTTATATTGGGAACATGGTCACAACAAGACCCATTATTTTTGAAGGTAGGATATACGCCGGTGAAGGAAGTCACGATACACACCACGCCCGCGTTTATTCTTTTGATTTAAAAACGGGAAAATTTATCAATTCCTTTTCAACAAAAGGTCACACAGAAGGTCAACCAGTCATCGCGAGTGATGGAAACAAAACCCTGCTTTTCATTGTTGCTGGGAAAGATGGTCTTTATGCTGTTGATCCCATAACAATGAAAGAAATCTGGCATAACAATGATGGGCACCTGGATGCTTCAATTTCGTACGAAGCGGGTGTTGTCTATACAGGCACTGGGATTGAAAAAGAAAATGGTTTCGGATCAAAATATGCGACGGCCTATGACTTCACGACTGGAAAAAAGATATGGCAAACGGAACTTCCTCTGTCAAACTGGATGCACCCGGCAGTAACAAATCAAAATGTTTGTTATTCATTAGGTGAAATTTATAGTCCTTCAAAGATGGGATTTGTTCATTGTTTAGATAAAAAAACTGGGCAGCCACAATTCACAATTCCCTTTGATTCCCCTCTAACTTCAAAACCTTTTCTTGTTCAAGATCATCTTTCAAAAAATGAATATTTATTTGTTTCAGAAATGGGCGGAAAAGTTTGTGGTTTAAATCTTACGACAAAAGAAAAAATGTGGTGCCATGAAACTTCATCTCACAAGAAGACCTCATCATTTTCAAGTTTTAACTATGATCAGAAACGAGGTGTTGTCTGGTATTTGAGCCATGATCAAGGTCTTTATGCCTTCAATCCTCTGGATGGAAAAATTGTTCATCATGAAAAGAATTTAGAAGGTACGTTTTATGGAGCTGTGACAATTGATATGGACTTTTTGTATTTTATGAACATCGAAGGAAAATTGAAACAAGTGGAACTTATGTAGACAAAGACCAGGAGATTGGCGTAAATCTCCCGGCCTTTCTTAGTTAATCAACTTCAAGCGGCTTATTATTATAGAAAGAGTTAACTGATCTTCCATCCATAACACGCACATGAAGGAGAACTCTGTCAGCTTCTAGTTTTTCCGGAACTTCCACTTCGTAAACAAACGGAACCATTTTTTTAGGGCAATGGGCGCGGATTTGTTTCATCTTCGGAAGGATTGAGTAAGTATCGATTTCATTATCTTTGATAACAATTTCTTTTAATTCGAAACAATCACTTGGATTGTATCCTTTAAGAAGTACTTTTCGAGATCCTTCTTCTTTAACAACTTCTTCTACGTTGGCATAAATTTCTTCATCCATAGAGTTGCTTCTTGCTTCAGCGATTTGGAGAACGGATTTTTTCTCCCATTGGCTTTTCTCATTTACGACAACTTGGTACTTACCTTTATCCAGAGCTCCTAGATTGATAAAATCAAAGTATGGAATGATGACGTTTGGACAATATGAGAAACCTTCAATTCTTCTCATGGCCTTGACACTGACGTTAATTTTGCCATTTTTAATTTCAACGCTTGAGCTAGGGGCCTTGTAACATAGATTAGGCAGATATCCAGTAATGACGATTTCTGAATTGTCATTGCTGTCGAAGCCAGCTGGGCTGTAAACATGATCGACAGGAACAACGCTTTCAATAGCGGCACCTAATGCGATTGCCGGTAAAAGGTTCATAACAGTTAAGAGCGGTGCATTTATTAGCTTCATAAATCCTCCTTAATGGACTTGAAATCTTTTGCTCAAGTAGAGTTATAGACCCCCACATTCAATAAAAACCTGTTATAGAACAGGTTCTTAAAAGATAGGTCTCAGCTTAAGAGTCTGATCAAGATCATTTTTTTTCTGTTTTAAAAGAACTACAAAACGATAAATCGGAGGATTGCATGAAAGCACTTATGCTGGTTTTATCTCTTGTTCTTTACACTCATTCTACTCAAGCAGCAGAAAAGAAAATCTCAAAATACAAACGCGAGCCAGAGGTTTGTTTCCCTCAGTCTAACGAGAAATATCCAGTAGGTTTAAAAAGCATGAGCGGTATCTCTCAATATGACTTCAACGAGATCAGCGACAATGTTCAGAAGCAAATGTCGTCTGAAGTGAAAAAAATTTTAGGTAAGGAACTTATTATCGAAAAACTTTGGGACGATTCAACAGTCGATGCTTATGCCACTAGAGATGACGCTAACAATGCTGTTATTGTTGTGCATGGTGGTCTTGCGAGACATCCTCAAATGACAAAAGATGCATTTCTCCTCATTCTCTGCCATGAAGTCGGCCATCATCTAGGTGGTGCTCCTAAAATTCCGCGTGGCAATTCAGGATTGAGAAGTTGGTCTTCGGCCGAAGGACAAGCTGATTATTTTGCGACGACAAAATGTCTTCCGCATTTTTTAAAAACGGATAACGAATACAAAGATCTTGAATCAGAAATAGACCCCACTCTATTCAAGACCGCACTTTCAAAGTGTCGCGATAATAACTGTGCTCGCATTGCACTTGTCGGCTTGCAGGCAAGTACCGTTTTCGCATCCATGGTGGCCGGCACTCCTGAACCAAAGCTGAACCTTAACGACTCGACAAAAGTTTCAAAAACACTTTTTAATCATCCATCACCTCAATGCAGACTTGATACATTTTTGGCCGGCGCGAACTGCGACTCCTCTCAAGATGTGCCGTTTGATTCAACAGATCCTAAAATTGGTGCATGTATGAAAGAATCTGGGGAACGCCCAGCTTGTTGGTTTTCAAAGCAAAACTTTTAACATCGACAATTTATCTTTGAAATTTCAGTTTTTTCATTCACAATTAACAGGATGAAATATCATAAATTTCCTATCATAAAATCATCCGGGGAACTGGAATCTTTTTCAGCAAAAAAATTACAACGCTCGATTGAACGTGCTGGTTTGAAACCAAAGTACTGTAAAGAAATCGCTGATGCAGTATCTTTGGGAGTCAAGGCCGGTACAAGTACACGCGATATTTATAATCGAACAATCAAGCTTGTTAAAAAGAAATCCAACATCGCGGCGACTCACTACGCGCTCAAGAGATCACTTGCTGAATTAGGACCAACTGGATATGAATTTGAATATTTTGTATCCAAATATTTTAATGAATTCGGCTATAAGACTTATGTTGGCGTTGTACTCCAGGGACAATTTGTTCGACATGAAGTTGATGTGATTGCCAGCAAACCTGATCATCAAATTTATGTTGAATGCAAATTTCATAATAACATCGGCGCATATAACGACGTAAAAACTTCGCTTTATATTAAATCGCGATGGGATGATTTAAAAAATGGACCTGACGGAAAATACTTAGATGGATACTACATAGCGAGCAACACATCGTTCTCTAAAGATGCCATTGCTTTTGCTCAAGGGGTCGGGCTCAAACTTCTAGGAGTCAACGCTCCTGAAGGTGAATCATTTCTTGAAAAAATTAAAAAATTAAAACTCTACCCTATTACTTCTCTCAGAAGACTTAAAAAAATTCATCAAAAAGAGCTTCTCTTAAAAAAAATTATTCTCTGTAAAGATTTGCTTGATGAGAAAAAAACTTTATTAAAAATGGGTCTTACTGAAAGCGAGATCAACAATATTTTCAAAGACATTAATAAATTACTTATTCGTTAGGAAAGGCCAATATGCAAATTTCATTTCTGGGTGCTACAGATGAAGTAACAGGCTCTATGACGTTGATAGAGACAGCTGAAGGAAAAATCCTCATTGACTCTGGACTCTATCAAGGTGAACAACCAACAGTAAGTAAAAATTTTCGCTCGCTTCCCTTTGATCCGAAAAGTATTTCAGCACTTATTCTCACGCATGCTCATCTCGATCATTCAGGACATATCCCACGTCTTATTAAACTAGGATTCAGAGGTAAAATTTTTTGTACAAGACCTACGGCGAAGCTCGCTCGCATTATCATGGCCGATAGTGCTCGATTAATGGAAAAATCTGAGAATCCTTCCCTGAATCATTTTTATGCTACAGAAGACGTTGTCGTTGTCACCTCTCTGCTTAAGACGAAAAAGTTTTACGAAGAGTTTGAAGTTCTGGGAATGAAAGTTCATTTATTTCCAGCAGGACATATTCTTGGAGCAGCGAGTGTTCATATAAGCTACAACAATAAGTCCATCATTTTTTCAGGTGATTTGGGAAGAAGAAACGATCCGCTCATTCAAATGGGTGACAAGTGCCCTCCAGGTGATGTGATCATCATGGAATCAACTTATGGAGCTAAAATTCGACGTGGGAATCTTAACGAAGATCTTCAAAATTTTGTCAAAAAAATAAAAAATGAATCACGTGTAGGTCTCATCGCTAGTTTTGCTGTCGCCAGAGCACAGCTTTTAATTGTTCTTCTCCACCAATACTTCAAGGAACATCCTGAAGATAAAGTACGTTTTGTCATTGACGGCCCTATGATGACAGAAGCCAACAATGTCTATAAAGAATTCGCTCATGATACAAATCTCGAAAGTGATTTAAAAGAAGCGCTGGAGAATGTTGAGAACATTGATCACGCAAATGAATGGGAATCCATTAGTAAAAAGTCCGGTCCTCTTATCGTTATAGCTTCAAGTGGAATGGTTACTGGAGGGAAAATATGGAGATACCTTGAGAACTGGCAAAACGACTCAAAAGCTTTACTTTTTCTTCCTGGATATCAAGGAGAAGGCACGCCTGGTAAGGCCTTGAGTGAAGGTGTTAGAACAATTCAAGATGCTCAAGGTAAAAACATAACGTGGTCTGGGGACATCATGACGAGTGAAGCTTTTTCTTCACACGCCGATCAAAGTGAACTGCTTGTTTGGTTAGAAAACGTAAAAAAAGATTCCCACATATTACTTAATCATGGTGAGACAACTGCTAAAGAAGCTCTCAAAAAGAAACTTAATGAGATCGGTTTTTTAAATGTAACAATTTGTAGTGCTAAACCATTTCATATTGAATAGAAACGGTTGATCTTCTCTGCGTATCGTCGCTCTTATCATTGTGCCTTATGCTCAAGGATGAGGTTTAACTATGACAAAGAAAGGCAATCTCCTCATTATCGAAGACGAAATTTCACTCGCTACCAACTTAAGTCACATGCTCGAAACTCGAGTTGATCATATTTATATAGCAAATGATGGCATCAATGGACTAACCATTCTCAATCGTGAACCTGTTCATTGTGTGATCTGTGATGTTTATATGCCAGAGATGACTGGCATTGAAGTTATTAGAAGGGCCCGTGAAAATGGCCATGAAATGCCTTTCATTTTTTTTACGGCCTTTGCATTGGATGAAATCAAAAATGAGGTCTCAAAATTTTCTAATTCATTTTTTTTAGTTAAGCCTGATATTGAAGGCCTTGTTTTGATGACGGACAAAATGTTAAAAAAAGGTTTTGAAGATTTAAAGGATAACTATTCATGATATTTTCACACTTTATTCAAGAATACGGAAATGCTTATGATCATCCAATCTCTTTAGTAAATATCAAACAAAGTGAGCAGCCTCTTTTGTATGTCAACAATGCATTCTTAGAAATGACCAAATATGGCCATCGCGAAGTGATTGGTAAAAACTGTCGCTTTCTTCAAGGCGAAAACAGATAAAGATTCAGTAACCCGCATACGTAAAACTATTGAAGAATTTCTTCCACTCTCTCAAGATTTGATAAATTATAAGAAAACAGGTGAACTTTTTTATAATCGAATCGTTCTTTTGCCTTTCAAAGAAGAAGACAATTGCTATTTCATTGGGCTTCAACACGAGACTACTAAAGCTATGTTTAAACCGGAAAATAGTATCAGCAAGTACGTGCTATTTGATCGTCTCATGAACCCCCTTACAGTCCTCTCCTCTGCCATTAGAATTGAACTCAAGGAGCAAGACCAAGTGGACATTTCACGAATAAAAACTGACTACATGAAGACCTTTAAGGCCATACGTGATTTCATTCTTAATGTATAAAATTTAGACAACTGTATGTCCCGCGGCCGGGCAATCCATTAAAATGCTGTTTAAAAAACGGGTATGTTCGTTGCAAATATACCCGTTATGAAAAATCTCATTCTTATATCACTTGCTTCATTATCAGTAAGCTTTGCAGCTGAACGCGGCCCTTATGCTACAAATGCTATCGCGGTTGTTAATACGGCTGTCATAAAAATAGAGACTCCGACGTACAAACCAACACCATTTGAAATTGCATCAAGCATGTTTACAAGTGCTAATGAAAATTCATATCACTTCAATAACTCTGAAGAGATTGAAAAGTTTGTTGATTATGTAAAAACTAATAAACTTGAAGGTCAATTTAAAGAAAGAATGACTCGCGATATTCCGTCGATGAGAAATCGTGTGAAATATGATATCGAATGGAACACCTTTAAATATTTTATCAATACAAACGGTGTGGGACTTTTAGATCAGAGCGAATTTCTTTCAATAAAAAACAAACTCATTGAATTACAAAAATTACGATTCCAAAAAAATAAGAATGCTAATTGGGCAAAAGAAGATCTAGCTGTCATTGAAAGATTCGAAAAAAAATATAAGGAAGTTCGTGAATCCACTATTTCGCGTAACAGAGAAAATTGTCAAGATTCTGTAGATTGGGACAAGCTTTTTTCTCCGCGAAAAGGGCAAACAGATACAGGTTGGTGTTATGCTTTTGGTTATGCCGATTATTTAGAAGCTTCTTATGGACAATCTGTTTCAGCTGCTGATCTCGTTCTTCAATATCGACAATATCGAATGAAGGAAGAACGTGATTCTTATAATAGGACTGCTCCTCTCTACAATAGACCACTTCTTTCCGAAGATCATTTCATACCTGTCGATTATATTTATAAAGGTGGCGAGTATTATCGAATTGCACGCAAGAAAACTGAACTTTCACTTTGCTCTGAAAATGATTTGCGTTCTGAAGCGCGAGATAAAAAAGGGCAACCAGTTGCGATGGGGCTTATAATCGACTGGATTAATGAACTGGGATTAAAATTCTATAAAGGCAAAATCGCAAAAGATGATGTCATTCAAAAATTAAATGCTTTTGATTACAAACAAATTTTTCCCAATGCAAGTATTGAAAATGCACTTCAAAAGATAGGTGAAAATAAAGATCTTTATATTTTATTGGCAGAAGAAACATGTCAAAACAAGCGTTTTACAATTGTTAATGACAAAAGTGATTGGGTTCCCCAGGGTTATGGCTTTGAACACAACCTGGATAGATCGCTTGATAAAGTGATTGAAACTCTCGCAACAGGGCCAGCACTTGTGAGCCTTAATGCCGATTTTCTATGGAAAGAAAATATTTGGGGAAAAGGTAAACTCTCCAACCATATTCTCCTTATTACTGGCAAACGCTGGAATGAGGAAACGAAACATTGTGAATTAAAAATCAGAAATTCTCAGACAACATATGCCGACAAAGAAGAAAAGGTTTGGTATCAAGACACCGAAATTATGCGAAATGTGAATGAGATATATATTAAATCTCTTCTGGCAAAACCATAGCTTTAGCCAAATAGTTTTCGCCATCCGATTTTAAGAAAAGAATAAAGTTCATCTTCTTCAACGAGAGCATGAAATTTTTTAAAAATCAGGGCCGCTTTGGATTTCTCTTCATCTAGATCTAATGGCAGTATTTCTCTTCCATGTGATCCACTCAATCCTTTTCTTGTAAGGGGTACCACTCCAGCGTATTTTTTCCCGCCTGCATGATTGGCGTAACGCCGTGAACGTGTATAACCCATTTCCAAAAATTTTCTGGCCATATCCATTCCGACAAAATCTTCATTTTTTTTGTATGTGAGAAACATAGAAAAAATTGTCTCAGCTGAGATTTTTGCCATTGATGCCGTTTTAAATCTCCAGACAGGAAGCAACTCTGATTTATAGGGTTCTACTAGCAAAACTCCTTGCTCTTTCTTCCCTACTTTGTACAGCTCTGGCCTATCTCTCAAATTTAATTTTTTATAATCTAGGGTGTAATCAAAAAATTGAGAGCGGTAGACAAGTTGCTCTTCTTTTAAACGCAATCTGATGGGACCTTTAATATGGGGTCCTTCAACGACTTTACCCTTTTGAGTTATTTCAATTTTATTCTGTTGAACTAAACTTCGAGCTGCTTCACGCACGCTTTCCATTTTCTCTTTCATTTTTTTTTGATCAACCGGTAGAACTTCGCTAGGACAGATGGTTGCCCCAGGTTTACGATTATAAAGAAGCCTTAAAATCTTTCGTGCATACATTTCTTTTAAGCCCATACATAAATATAGCCTCAAAGTGAAAGTAATGAAAATGAATTGCTCAATCCAACATACGTCGATTGAAGTGCGTCTTCGAAACTAAAGTCATCGCGAATTTCTGGCATTGCTGCAAATTGTCCCTGGAAAGAATTCTTAAAAACTAAAGGAGGAAAATTATATTTGATCAACCATGCATCACTTAATGTTTGTGCAGTCCTTCCATTTCCATCCAAAAATGGATGTAGCGATACCAACCAGTAGCGAATTATGGCGCTTGAGACTATGGGATGATGTTTTTCAAGGTTTGGAAGAATATCATTTTTAAATGTTTCTAGCAGAATGGTTTTGTGTTTATTATCAACGAAGGCAACTCCACCAGCATAAATATCCGAGTCCCTCTCGCATCCGTTTACAGGATGACCAGTAAGCACTGAATTAAGTTCTACTATGAAGTTCCAATCCCAGTGTCTAGCAAGTGACATCATGATCATCTGCTGGGCAAGATTCCAATTGGCCAGATCGAAGGCCGTTTTTCTTTGGAGTGTATTGGAACTCATCATTCGCGCGTGAGAAACAAGAGCGAATTTTCTTTGATGATCAATTTGATCATTCTCGAGAAATTGACGTTTCAGCTCATCAAAATGGGCCAAAACATCAATTGTCTTCGAATTGGGGGTGAATTCTACTTCAAGCTGCATTTATTTCGTTAAAAGAAAATCAGCATCAAAATGAATATGAATACGATCTTTTTTTAGTTCATTTTTTGTAAATTGGAAAATTGGTAAGTTCACAGTGTAATGAATTTCCTTCTTGGGATTTTTCTCATCGAAACTCACATGAATAAAACCTGGTGATTCAAATCCGCAATTCAATGTCGATGAACAGCTCCAGAGGACATATGATTTGTGATTAGTCGAAGCTCCACGGAGTTCCATGTACCATCCTCCATCATCACTTTCTTGCAGCTCAAATTCTTTGAACTCAGAGCCATCTTTATTAAAAAGCTGAAATTGAATCAAATGAGTAACTTTGCCGAAATTCAAATCTTCTAGTTTAAAACCCTCTTTCGTAAGAGTGATAACGGCATAAATTTCAGAATTTTTCGAAGTGAACGGATTATTGACGTGAAAAACTGGAGTTTGAAAAGTTCTAGTATTTGTTGTTGAGGCCTGATTAAGAATGGTTTCGGCCTGAGCAAATGATTGAGGAGTAATGGTTGTAGCGAGCATAAGAGTTGAGAGCATAACTTCTTTTTTCACAGAGGCCTCCTTTAAATGTTGATGAGGTCTATTTACCTAATTTTCATGCTCCTTTAAAATACTATTCACTTATGATATTTATAACTTTATGGAATAATAAATAATCATTAATACCTAGGTGCTATAAATGAATATTCGCGAGCTTGAGACCTTTTTGACTTTATATGAGACATGCTCGTTTACAAAAACGGCCCAAAAGTTGGGTATGGCCCAACCGGCAGTCAGCAAGCATATCTTTAAATTAGAGGAAGATTTGGGGCACAAACTCTTCTTAAGAACTAAAAAATCAGTGAAACCTACAGAAGAAGCTGTGCAACTCATGCTCAAATTTCGTCCTCTGATCAGCGAAATGAATCAAAGCTGGAATGATCTTAAAAATCAGAATAAAAATCTGCAGGGTCTCATTCGGATAGGAAGTATTGTTGAGCCTGGGGAGCATTATCTTTTTGAGTTGATTACTGCATTCAAACAAAAGAATCCTGATATTCGTTTTCAGCTTGAATTAAAACAATCATCCCAAATTATCACTGATGTAAAAAATGGATTGCTTGATTTTGGATTGGTTTTTGATTTACCAAATCCGCAAGGTCTCAGAGTTTTTCCTGTACTGCAAGATTCATCAGTACTTGTTGGAAATAAAAAGATGTCTTTTGATGATACAAAAATTAATGATTATGAATATATCACTTACCACAGAGACGATTCCCTGCTGCGCTTTTTTATGGAGAAGGCCTTTGGTAAAAGAAAAGTTAAAAATCTTAACATCAATTTTTCAGTTAATAGCCATCGCCTGTTGAAAAAGTATCTTCAAAATGAAAAGGCCATAGCGATTTTACCTTTCTCCAGCATCAAAGAAGAACTCAAAGAGAAAAAATTAATTCTTCTAAGCGAGAAGAAAATTGATTATCAACTCTCACTTATCACGGCCGATCAAAGATTCGTCGAAGAACATAAGGAAGTTTTCAAAAATTTCTTCATGGCCGAATTAAAAAAATTAAAAATTAATTAACTTATTCTGACCGCTCGTTTTAACAATAATTTTTTTTATTTTAAAACTTTTAAGTTCGACAACATCCTCGTTATTAATGACGTATTCACTAAGATCAGTTTCCGGCCTCTCTTCTTTTTCGACTAACGTTTCAGCGAATTTATTGTAAACAATTAGTTGTGGTTCATTGCCATGGGCCACATTAGCAAAAAGAAGATGAGCGATAAATGAAAGAATGATTGCTTTTACCATGTTCATCCTGAACTCCGGTGTTGATCTGGCCGCTTCATGCTGCCTTCATTGTGGAGCTATTGCATGGGAGATACCAATGTTTCAGGGACTATTTGATACTGAACAGAGGGAGTTTCTAAGTGAAAAGGGCCATATAGAAGACAAACACCCAGATGAAAATATTCATCGGTAGGATAATCATGAGAACGACTTTTTTATCTTCTTTAATTTTTTGTAACATAGACATCCTCGCCATTTGTTCACCCTATCGAATGAAATTCAAAGACGCATAAACCTCTCGGGACACTAACCACTGATCAAAATCACCTTCTGTCCCGAGAATGAAAGTAAAAAATACACTCACTCATCACCTATCCAATCGAAAGTGATAGGTTAAAAAATATATTCTCTTAAGGAAAAACGCCTATGAAACTGACTTTCGCACTATCGTTCTTCATCCTCTCAAGTGTAAATGTTTACAGCTCCACTGACCTTTGCAAGATTACTGACATTAGAGATGTTGTTGTTTTCACGACTTCTTCGATTGAGGGCCTGCATTCTGACTTCCAGGGAACAGTTGTTGCCGGTGGTGATGTCTATCTCCAGAATTTTTATTTAAATAAGACGAAGTGTTACTCCCTCGTTTCAAACGGTATCGCAACGATGGCCTATGGAAGTGTTGAATACGGAATTGAAGGTCAAAATGGAGTGACCGTTCTTAAAACGGGTGTAACCGGACCAGTGAGATCCAATGGAGCTGTTACTTTAAAAAACTCTGGGGCAGACACTGTGGTTGCACCTAAGCGTCCTACGACAATCAGTGCTGGAATCGGATCTTTCGAAAAAAGAAAAATAGAAGCGACGGCCAACGTTGAACAACTGAACATTCAAATGCATCGAATGACAGCAGAGTTTTTCTCATTAGCTCGAACGACTGAACCAAAAATCATCAACAATGAAATTGTTATTGAAGCGAATACCTATACCAATGTTGTGGAATTGGATGCGGAAAAAAGTCCGATTCGCAGAAATGAAACGATCGTCATCCGCGCGAACGTAGGTCAAAAAGTTATTATCAATGTTAAAGGAAAAAATATTGAACTCCGTGGTACCAATGTCGTGCTTCAAGGTTCAGTTACTCCTTCGGACATTGTGTGGAACTTTGTTGACGCTGAAACAATGTACATCATCAACACAGCAGACGCCGTATACGGCATACCAGGAACAGTGTTAGCTCCGCATGCGACTGTAGAATTTTATGAAGGTCTTATCACTGGTGCGCTCTACGCACGTTCGATTATCTATATTGATCCCACTGATACAATTAAAACTGGTCAGATTAATGATGGAAGAATGATTAAGTAACGAGCGAAGGAAACTTCGTGAGCTTTTGACGTTCTTCAGATGTTAGCTGAGACTTATCAATTGTAATGATGATCCCATCAATGCGAAGTTTATCTTCTAGATAGAACCTACAGACATCGACTTTATCGTCGTTAACAAATGAGCCGTTTGTTGAATTAAGGTCTTTATAAAAAATACTCGTGGCCGAGCGATAAAACTGACCGTGAAAGGCACTAACCTTTTCAGCATCGGCCACTATATCGTTCTTAGAACTTCTTCCAATTGTCAGTGTATCTTGCAGAAGAACTGACTTCTTTTTTTTACCGTCTGTAATGTTAAAGACTATGGCCATAACTAAAATTTTAGCATGCTCATGTTTAACTCCAATCCCGGTAACTAGAAAATGTCCCGCATACCAAGAGGGACGAAACCGATGTCCCGATTCTTATGAGGTTTAATCGTGTTCCGATGAGAAAGACATGAAGATGATTATTCTAATCAGTCTTATATTTTCGGGTACGAGCTGCAAAGAAAAGACAATCGCAGAGGCCCATACTAGTCCTTCACTTGCACGGACATGTATATCAGCGAACGCTGCTCTGGCGATGCAAACATGGGGCGGGAATAGCTGGGGAAGCTGTAATCCAGTGGCCTGTCACTCAGGCTACACTTTGAAAAGCAACATGTGTATCCGTTAGAAACAAGAGCATTAATTCGAAATAATGCTGTCGTCTTTTAATCTGAAAAGAAATTTAGGCCCAGCAACCAACTTGTCTGAAACATAAAAGAGATCATTTTTAGTCGTATAAATGCTGACGCCAATCTTGAAACTATAAACTTTTCTTTCCTCTAATTTTTTGAATCTGCAGTAAAGGATGACATTTCCAGAAAGATACTTATCTCCTCTTGGAACTTCCTGGGCCACATCATGATCCCAATGCAGATTAAAAAACTGAATGGCCGAAGACACTAGAGGTTCAGTTTGAGACGTGCAATTTTTCGAAAGGTCTGCAAAATGCTCATTTAGTGAAACGGTTTCATCACCAAAAAACAAACTCAGTGAACCATCTTCGAAAAATGATCTTCTCTCAGTACCAATAGCTGAAAAAGTAGAACGATTTAAAAAAGGAAGATAAACAACATCATTCACACTACCTTCATTCGCTGAGCGTACTTCTGCTCCCAACACTTCCAGCATGTCGTGATCATAATGACCCAAATGATGACCCAACTCATGCACTAGACTTTGAATCGCTTGTCCGTAAGTCATTTGTGATTGGTTGTTTTGGTATAGAAGATCTAGGTTGTAATAGATTGGATCGCCGACTTTATTACCAGTCACGGCCAGACGAACAACTCCACCAATTAAGAAAAATCCCGGGCGCTTTTTTTCAGATTCAAACCGAAGGCGATTTGCCTTTTTTTGTTGAGGAAGAATTTCTTTAATTTTTGCTAATTCCTTTCGCTCGTGGTGATTTTTTACACATTCGGATTTAGCAAGGCAGATGTCAATTGAGCCGCTTAGATTTTCAAGAGCAAAGGCCAGGTATTGCTCAGCAAGTCCCCCACCATTTCTCACTTCATCTCCGCCTTTTGCGAAAGCATTGAAAGACATTAACAAACACACATTTAGAATAAAAATTTTCATGTTTCTTCTTTTACTGTTGAGATTTTCGTTAATGGAAAAAATTGAATATTGAGACGATACACTTCTTGAGCATTGTCTGTCTCAAGAAGCTTGCCGAGCTTACGATGGAAATCGAGAATACATTTTTTCGCGTCTTTTAATTTATTCAGATCGATTGCATACGTAACGGCGGTAAAATCGCGATATTCTACATCTACATCATTCAAGGCTCCGAGGGCCTTGTCAATGCTTTGTCTATGATGCTCAACGATTGAAGAAGAAGGAATGTCTGCCGACGTTGTCAGAAGTTTGGATTTTCTTACAAGTGTACCATTATGATTTTCAATGAGTTTTCTTTCGAGAAGTTCATTTAACGAAATAGTCGCCATCTCTAGCGGAATTCCCAGTCTTTCACTGATCCATTCAGCGCTACAACGAGCGTCTTTTATTTTGGCCAAACTAAGAATGGCGAGATAGTGCCAATCCTCAATGAGTTTTAATTCATCACCCTCTATCACATCTCGCATGACCGAGACGGAGAGAAGATCAGATTTTAAGGCACCTACTTGTGTTTCATTAAGACCTAAACGTTCACCAAGAATATTGATATTTTGTTGAGAGAGTTTGCGATGACCATTGATGACATCACCTAATGAAGTTTTACTGATTCCAACGTCTCTTGCGAATGCTCTTAAAGAGTAAGCAGGATTTTTTTTTCTTCGTTTTTCAAACTCAGAAATGAGGAGTTGTTGTGCAGTAAGTATCATCACTTCTCTACTGATTATTAATTTTACCTTAAAAGAATAACCTGAAAGTTTGTATCATCATAGAAGTCCCAATAGAATCATGTCCCGTCAAGCACTCGGGACATGACGGGATAGATTCGTACTTTCTAAAATGAGTCACAGTTTATTAGGTAAACATACAACACGCTCTATGCGTCTAAATACTTACTGAAGGTGAATCCATCAATTCTTTTTTCAATGAAGAGTGAAGCATAACAAATGATGGATCAGTCATGAGATGATCTTTGTATCTTCTATCATCAAGAAGACCATTCACCTGCTCTTTAAATCTTTTTAGATCATTTGCAGATACTTCTTCGGCATCATTCAAAAAGGCATCCATTTCAGCAATTAATGCTGAAAATGGCCGCAGCCACTTAAAGTTTTTATCTTGAGTCAGCATCATTAAAAATTCGAACGGAGAAATTTTCTTTTGAAAAAAATTCTCCGCCTGAATTCTCTCAAGCTCCAAATATCTCTTATGCACATCTTTTAAAACAATATTGAGGTTCTCAAATTCTGTTTTCATTTTTCTCCTTTTTACGGCAAATCAAAAACAATAAACTCAGAATCTTTTGTCCATTGTAGTTTCATCGCTTCTACATTATCGACAGCTGCCCCATCACCTTTCGTTAAGGCCACACCATCAACTGACACATTACCATTCACGACTTGAATCCATGTATGACGATGTTTAAAAGTCTTAAGTACTTTTTCACCAGCATCTTGAGCTTTGGCCGCATACATATCGACGTCTTGATTGAGTGATACAGATCCGTTTCTTCCATTTTTAGAAGCCACAAGAATCAAATCGCTGCAACCGAACTCATTGCTGAAAGATTTTTGTTCATACCCAGGTGTTACACCTGCTTTTTCCGGAAGAATCCAGATCTGCAGAAGTCTCGTTGTTTCACTTCCAGGATTAAATTCAGAGTGACGTACACCTGTTCCTGCACTCATTCTTTGCACTTCACCTGGTTTGATCACGGAATGAGTTCCCATCGAGTCTCTATGTTCAAGAGCACCTTCTACGACATAGGAAATGATTTCCATATCTCTGTGTCCGTGCATATCAAAGCCCTGCCCCCCATCAATGAGATCATCGTTGATAACTCTTAAAACACTGTAGCCCATATGTTTGGGATCGTAGTAATCCGCAAACGAAAATGTAAAATTTGATTTTAACCAACCATGGTTGGCCTTTCCGCGCTCTTCTGATTTTCTTACTGTAATCATATTGTTCTCCTTGTGTTTTGATTCTCTTTTTTATTCTTTTTCCATGATTAGAATACTCTTCTCTGACGATAATTAATAATATTCATTTATTATCAACTTGATCGGTTTTATGGATCATGCTACCTTGGAGACATGAATTTAGATCAACTTGAAGCTGTTCTCACCATATTGGACAAAGGAAGCTTCCGTGCGGCCGCTGAACATTTACATCGCTCGCAACCTGCTCTTAGTGCCAGCATTAAAAACCTGGAAGAAGAGTTTGATATCCAGATTTTTGACCGCAGTGAATATCGTCCGAAATTAACTGAGATGGGTTCTGTCTTTATTAATTCTGCACGTGCGACATTTGAAGCTTCTCAACAAACAATAAAAGTTGCCAAGGAGCTAGGGCTCAAAAAAGCAGAGACAAAATTAAAAGTATCTGTCGACCCACTCGCTTCATTAGAATTCATTGAAGCTATTGCACTTGAATGCGCGCGTCCTACAGTTCCTGTCATTCTCATTCTGGATAGAACTGTTCTTCATGGAAGCCACAATTTATTACTTGAAGATAAGGTAGATCTTGCGCTGGCCCCATGCCCTCATGATGAAAAAAATATCGATAAAATTATTGTCGAGAAAGTAACTATGGTTGGGGCCATCTCACGCAAACTTCTGCAGGAAAAAAGGAAAGCAGACGAAGCTTTTCTAAAAAATAATCCACAGATCTTTGTCTATAACAAAGACTTTGAAGACCAGAAAAATGACATCTATGAAGGTGGCGGTAGAAAAATTTTTGTTCCTGATCATTCGACGAAGTTAAGTTTGATTACTAATGGTTTGGGTTGGGGAAGAATTTCCCAGCATGAATTTGATCAGGCCCGAGGCCTCGTCACACTCGATAAAAAAATGTGTCCTCCTCTCGAACTAGAATTGTGTTTAATGAAATCTAAAAAACGTCCACTCGGGCCGGTCGCTCGGGCCATTTGGAATGTTTTTTCCAAACAATATAAAATTAAATGAAAAATCGATTAAAAACTTATTTCAAACTCAATTCAGCACTAAGCCTCATTAATGATCGCGAACTTCAGGCAAAATTTGAATCGACGAAAGTAGGCACTGGCTGGGGCACAAATCACGTAATGGAGTTTGAAGGAAAAAAAGTTTTCGTCAAACGAATACCACTGACTCATGAAGAGTACTCGAATCACTTTTCAACAAAGAATCACTACTCCATGCCAGTCTATTACAATTATGGTGTAGGTTCAGCTGGATTTGGCGCCTGGAGAGAACTCATCACTCACATCAAGACCACGAATTGGGTTTTAAGTGGAGAACTTCCTCATTTTCCAATAATGTATCACTATCGCGTCCTTCCCCGCAGAGAAACTCCGGATAAAATTGATCGCAAGAGACACAAGTTTTACATTCAATATTGGGGGAACAAAAAAGAAATCGAAAACTATATATTGGCACGTAGAAAGGCCAAGCATGAGATTATCATTTTCTTAGAGCACATTCCCCAGATTATTGAGCCGTGGCTAAAAAGCGACCTCGTACGATTCGAACCGGCCATTAAACAGATCAAAAAAATTACTGATTTTCTTAAATCAAAAGAAGTCATTCATTTCGATCTTCATCTTCACAATATTTTAGTGAAAAAAAATGAATTGTTTGTAACCGATTTCGGCTTGTGTCTCGATAGAAACTTTGAATTAAGTGCTGCTGAAAAAAAGTTTTTCGATTCTCACAGGAATTATGATGCTGATGAATTTATAAGTTGTATGGGACCACTTTTGCTTTCGCAATTGAGTAAACTACCAAAGCAAAAACAGCTTAAGATGAAAGCGCATTTCAACATTCAGGAAAACACGACTAATCCCGAGACTCTCCGGCTGCTTCTTGAAAGATGTGATGAAATGAAACTTTTTATAAAACTTCCTGCAACTTTCATTGGTCTGCTGAAGAAACATCGCTCAACGATTTTGCGGATGAATGAATTTTATACGGCCCTGCGAAACGATCATCAGAAAGAAGTGCGCTACCGTTAGGATTTTATTAAATTGTTGCTTCTGCGATTTACATTACATACATACGTCTTTTACACTTATAGGAACGAATCATCATTTAAGTTTATGGAGTGAACTTAATGTTTCAAAAAATTACGCTAGCATCAGTCTTACTATTCAGCTTACAAGTTTCTTATGCCTATCCGACTCATCCGAATCCTGCCGAAACAATGGGTGAACTTTGCGATCCAAGCGATATCGATTTTATCGAATACCGTTATAGTGAAAAAATCCCCTACTGCGTTCGCAATGTGGATACGAAATTAAAAACTGAAATTTATGAAGTGTATGGTATTCCGGCAGATTGTCGTCATCGTTATACGATTGATCATTTGATCCCACTTTCCTTAGGCGGAAACAATGCATACGCCAATCTCTGGCCAGAACATAAACTTGTGAAGGCCACAAGACCTACTTTAGAAGTTGATCTCTATAATGCACTAAAGGCCGGTTCTATCACGCAAGCCAAGGCCATCAAAACGATCAAATCGGCAAAAATGGCGGCCCAAGCGGCCTTTTTAAAGGCGAAAGTGTCAGCGGATAAGTGCGATCGTCCCTAAGTTTGCCTTGAATAGAATCCAAAAAGCTTGGATAATCTAAAAGATCAAATCTTTTGGAGCAAGGATGCCTTTTGAGTTTCAGCATATCCATTACGCCGTCTGGGGTCTCGTTGGACTTCTCTTTTGGCTCGTAAGTTTTTTTTACTTATTCAAGAAACCTCAGCTTTTTATTCCAAAGAAATACAAAATAAAAGGGATTCCTTTTACACGCATTCTTGTTTTTTTTCTGGGAGTCGCAGGTTGGCTTTACATTTCTTTTGCCCTCGCCGGTCCACGCAGACCGCTAGGTATGGACAAGCAGACAATCGAAGTTAGTGACATCTTTATTGTGCTCGATCTTTCACGTTCGATGGAAGCTAATGATTTAAAACCGAATCGTTTTGTTGTCGCCAAACAAAAAGTGCAAGAATTCGTAAATCTCTTTCCTAGAGATAGAATTGGCGTGATCATTTTTGCTGAGAAAGTTTTTACTCTCGTTCCTCTTTCTACGGATTTAAATCTCATCAACAAAATGGTCTCTCGTTTAGAACTTGGTACATTTTTAGGAGATGGTACAAATATCGGCGATGCTATTGCTCTCGCTGTTGGACGACTCATTCAATCTGTAGCACGAACTAAAGTCATTGTTCTCATCACAGATGGTGTGAGTAACGTCGGTATGCTCACTCCATTGCAAGCTGCAGAGATGGCCCAGCAAAATAAAATTAAAATTCACACTGTAGGTATTGGAACGGATAAAGATGCAAAAATTCCTGCAGGACCTTCAATGTATGGTGTTCAACGTTGGCAAGCAATTCCAGGTGGAAACATTGACTTCAAAGGACTACAGACACTTTCATCAATGACGGGTGGTAAATCATATCTCGCCAACAACAACCGAGCGCTTGAAAATGTTTTGGAAGAAATTAATAAATTGGAAAAAACACAGATTGAGCAATCAGGACGAATTATTTACGAAGAACTCTATTTTAAATATCTTCTCATCGGAGTTGCTCTACTTCTAGGAGCAGAGCTTTCTCGACGATTTGTATTGCGTGAAGGGCCAGCTTAAAATTCCAACTTAAAGAGACTTTAGATATTTCAAAACACCTGGAGCTTCTTTCAGGTTAAGTTTTGCTTTCATGATAAGTTTCACAGCTTCGGCCTGAAGCAATTTCCCTTCCTGCATTTTCTCACACAGGATCGGCTCGATAGGATCTGTGATAGCATAAACGCTTTTATGCTGTGGCCATAAATTTTCTGGATCGTTTGCTCCACCAGCACATAGAGGAACGAGGTGATCGATTTTAAAATCGCCACGGTTCATTGAACGGATGTGGTAACCAAAAAGGCTGTCATATTTTTGGATGATCGCATTCTTCAAATAAGAATCTACATTTCTTTCACAGTAATTAATTTTTTCTGGATAACGGCGTGAGCTTGGGCTTGAGCAAAGTTTCCCAGGTGTTTCGTTGATTTCTGGACCTCTTGGAAAATCGGCCGCAGACGCTAGTGTTACACATGAGAGTACAGATACGATTAAAGCAAAGCTCTTCATAGTCATCCTAATGTTGTAAATTAGGTTAAACTTATAAAGCTTATCATAACTAGCTGTAAACACGCGGCGTGCTAAAACAAATCTAGCTTATATCAATAGTGGATTGAAGAACCTTCCAGGTGTGATCAGCATTAAGGCGGATTTCGGCCAGGAACGTATCCGGCATCTTTTCTCCCCAATCCTTAGGCGAAAGGAGCGAGAGATAGCGCTCACCACTCTCCTTCTCTTCATAGAGGTAATAAAGCTTTCCTATGACCGGAGTAAAAGTGATCTTAGCATTGTAGATAAGGTCAGAAATATGAACGCGTTTTTTGATTTCTTGAACTTGTTTTGCGAGCGTCTTCATTTGCTCGAAGATGATGTGAAGCTGTTCTTCAGTCTGCTCTTTCATCGCCTCACGGGCATTACTTTTGATGGCGCCCTCTTGAGTGGGAACAATGGCAAAGCCACCAACAGTATGAGCGTATTCCAGAAGGGCCGGTATATCAGTTACCTTAAGCTTCATCAGCTCTAAATTGATAGAGGAAACATCTACTGACTTAGGTTTGGAATTATCTTCATCACTCATAAACGTATTATGGCCCGCTTTCGCGGGCCTCTGCAATTATTTTGAAGCGTTTAAAACGTACTCAGCTTTGACAACTAATAGATCAAGAGCGTCCTGAATCGAAAGAGTTTTATCTTCTTCCTGAATGATGGCCACAGCTTGTTGAAGCTCTAATGAAAGTTCACCTGTCTGATTGAACTCTTCAACTTGAGTAATGATTTTTCTAGCTGGTGTACTTAATTGAGCAGTTGCTTCAGTAGGAGCAATTGTTGTTGCAAGTGTTACTAACGTATACATTTGAGATGGGGTAATTCCGTGCGCGAATGAATTTGATCAAATGG
>CBIHOP010000001.1:0-29664 GCA_966211385.1 uncultured Bacteriovorax sp. | reverse complement strand
GGACGAAAAAAGAAAGAGTATGCCACAGATAATCTTGTTTTTAGAGATAAGGCATTTGGATATTTGTACGGTGGCGGGGCAAGTTTAAATGCGAACTATCGAGTGAAAAAATTAAAAGTTCAACCTTTTGTGGAATTGAACATTCTCATGAGAAATGTTGACTACAAGCTTAGCTATGGCCCCTTAATTTCTTCTGCGTCTATGGCGAGTATCAACATTGATTACAATGTCGAATCAACAGAAATGATCGGCAAGGTTGGTTTGAGAGTATTTGATGAGCAAGAGAAATTGTTCTCAATTTTCGCAGTTGAAAATGTTGTTTCCAGTTCTCGTAAAATAAATCTAGATGCTGCTAAAGTTAATCAGGGTAACGTAAGTTTAACAAAACAAGCGACCTTTGATCACGCTTCATTTCGCTTCACTTTGGGCTTTGGAATGATGTTCTAATTGGCTTCTTTTCTTGGCGCCCCTTTGACCTAACTATAATAGAATTTCAGTAAGTTAAGACTAACAAGTCTCGATAAACCATGGTGCGAGTATAATAGTTTTAACTATGAATGCTCTAAAGAACATTTCATTAACAGGGATACAACTAACCAGAATAAAGCTGGCGCTGCTGTTATCTTTTTCGGCACTCATTGTTCTGCAACTTCTAGTGGGCTTTAAATCGTTTGAGGATTACCTCATTGTCTTTGTCTATGTTCTCTTTCTAAATGACCTGTACATCAAAATTAAGCGTCCTGATCTCGGTGCTTATCAAGATGAGCGAATTAAGCGCTCGATGATGTCTGGGGTGTTTCTTGTACTCTTCACACTGCCATTCATGCTTGATGCTTTAAACGTGACTGATCAGTCGAGAATGTTCATTTATCGTTTAGGTTACATGCTTTGGGCGCAGGTCTTTTTATTAGATGCTTTTATTCAATACAAACAAAAGCAGAGCAAGCAATGGCTCATCATCACTAATACGGCAGCGCTTTTAATTGTCTTTGGGGCGTTTGCTTAGGCTTTGTAATTTTCAGGGAACATAGCTCTCTCGATGCCTTCAATAAAAATATGAATACACTTAATGTGCACTTCTTGAATGCGATCGCTGATATTTGAATCAACGATAAGTGGAACATCAACCATGTCTTTAAGTTTTCCGCCGCCCTTTCCAAGCAGACCAACAACTTTCATTCCTTTCTTTTTTGCAGCTTCAACTGCGAGAAGAACGTTAGGTGAATTTCCTGAAGTCGAGATAGCAAGGAGAACGTCGCCTTTATTTCCCCAAGCTTCAACGTAACGAGAGAAAACGAAATCGTATCCGTAGTCATTCGAAACGCAAGTGAGGTGAGAAGGATCGTTGATTGCCATTGCGGCCAATGGTTGTCTTTCTTTTCTAAATCGTCCTGTCAGCTCTTCTGCAAAGTGCATGGCATCGCACATCGATCCGCCGTTTCCACAGCTAAACATGCGACCGTTGTTTTTATAAGACTCGACCATCAGATTGATGGCCGAATTAATTTTTTCAACGTTGTCTTTGTTTTCAACGAAAGCGTTTAAAACTTTTTGAGCATCTTGCAGAGAGTGAAGGGCAAACATGGATTAAGCCATCTCTTCTAGAGATTTTTTAATTTCATCTTTTGCTTGAACGCCAACTAGCGTTTTAGCTGCTTGACCGTTTTTGAAGAAAATCATTGTAGGGATCCCACGGATACCATATTTCTGAGCAAGCTCAGGATTGTCATCAACGTTAACTTTTACGATTTCTGCTTTTTCGCCGATTTCTTTAGCAACTTCATCAAGAATTGGTCCTAGAACGCGACAAGGTCCACACCACTCAGCCCAAAAATCTACTAGAACTGGTTTGTTTGACTTTAATACATCGTTCTCAAAGTGCGCGACATCGGTCTTATTTACTGATCCCATAAGGAACTCCTTTTAGTGTTACACGTAATAATACCGAACTATATTCTCTGTGAAAACTTAAAAATTTTCCGCTTCGCATTTCTCACATCTCGATAACTAAGTATCTCCAGTTCATTTTCTTTGCCTTTCTAGAGGCGTGTCACTAAGATTGATTTATGGATAGTTTGGACCGTAAATACTTATTGGAAAAAGCGATTAGAGTCGCAAAGTTATCACGCTTGATCGCCAAGGGTATTGATCTCTTTATCATGGTCTGTTTTTCGATCTGGTACTATCCCGCTGGCGCCCTCATGGGAATTGTCTACATGTCGTTATCCGATGGAATCACTAACGGGCAATCCGTTGGAAAACGTTTCATGGGATTTGCAGTTAAGTCACTTGAAGATGGATCACCCTGTTCTTATCGCCAGTCCGTAGTCAGGAATTTACCTTTCACTCTTCCTCTGTTAATCGCCATCATCATGCCGATTATCGGATGGATTCTGGGCGCTATTCTCGCCGTTGTTCTTATTGGATTTGAGCTTTATCTCCTATACAATCTAGACTCAGGTCACCGTTTAGGGGATGTCATGGCCGACACATCAGTGATGGCCAATGACGACAATTTTGAAGGTATTAAAAATAGAAAGACAAGTTGGTTCACAACGAATACAACAGGCTCTATCTAAGACAATCCGAAGGATCCATCCATGACAAAAAAACGTTTGATTATCGTCGACGTGAGTAATTTTATTTTTCGCGCGTATTTTGCTATTCAAAGGCCTATGTCGTCTCCGACAGGTGTTCCCACGAAAGCAGTTTATGGTGTTCAAAGCATGATGCTCAAAATGCTTTCAGAACATAAACCTACTCACATTTTTTTAGCTCGTGATACGAAAGGCGGATCATTCCGCAATCAACTTTATCCCGCTTACAAAGCGAATCGTTCTGATCCTCCCGAAGATTTGATTCCGCAATTTCCATTAATAGATAAACTTATCAAACTCATGAATCTTCCGACTTTTTGTCTGGAGGGTTATGAAGCCGACGACATCATCGGAAGTGCTGTCGTTCAATGGAAAGATCAATTTGATGAAGTTTACATTGCTTCAGGCGATAAAGATCTTATGCAATTTGTAGGCGGGAACGTAAAACTCCTCGATACAATGAAAGACAAACTCTACACGCCGGCGGATGTTGAAGAAAAAATGGGCGTGCGTCCAGATCAGATCGTTGATTATTTAACAATCGTAGGTGACTCATCAGATAACATTCCTGGTCTCAAAGGAATTGGCGCTGTTGGAGCTGCTAAACTGCTCAAAGAATATGACACTTTCGAAAACATTGTTGCGAATAAAGATCAATTGAAAGGTAAGAAAATCATCGAGGCTTTTACAGAGCACTTAGAGATGGGAATTCTTTCAAAGAAGCTCGTTCAAATTACGACTGATCTTGATCTGGGACACACGCCAGATGAGACGGCCATTAATTTTTATCCTTCCAATGAATTAATTGAATACATGAAGGAGCTCGGATTCACGAGTTCAATCGCCAAATATCAAGAGATGCGTTTTCAGCACCACATGAGCCGCGAAACTGACAAGCGCATGCCTGAACATGATAATTCTCCAGTGGAGAGTGCACTCTTTAACAAACCATCGTCTTTCTCAGTAGAACTGATTGAAGTGAATGAAAACAACTTCGAAGAAATCATGAGTGCAGTGACCGAAGCAAAAGTTTTCGCTCAACACATGATGTACGAAGGTGACGATATTTACCAACGTACAATTAGCCGATTGTATTTTGCTTTTAATGAAACACACGCATACAGTGCTGATCAAAATTTTATTTCACTCATCCTGAAAAAAGTTTGGGCGGATTCTTCAATTGAAGTAATGGGTGAAAATCTTAAGCGCGATTATGTTTATTCACTTATTAACGACATTAGTTTTCAGGCCCAGAAATTTGATCTTTCACTAGCTCATTTCAACATCAATACTTCAACCAGACATGAACTTGATATTCTTATCAAAGAATATTTTGGAATTGATCTAAGTATTGATCCTCATCAGGCCAATGCTGAAAGAGTAAGTTCACTTTTTAAACTTACTGCTCAGATGAAAGATCGCATGGCAAAAATTCAGGTTGATGGAATTTATAAAAGTATCGATCTTAATATCATTCCGGTTCTGGCAAAAATGGAGAGAGAAGGAATTTCTCTTAATCCAAATTATCTTCGCGAATTTGAAGTGGAGTTGGATGCTGAAATTAAAAAAATTGAAGCGAAAATTCATGAAGTTTCTGGCTCCGATATCAATCTTGGTTCTCCCAAGCAAGTTGGAGTTTTACTCTTTGAAAAACTGGGATTGCCAGTCATCAAAAAAACGAAAACGGGCTATTCTACTGATGCAGAGGTTTTAGAAGAACTTGATGGAATGAATATCAGCGAAATTCCTGGTCTTCTTCTCACTCACAGAGAGTATTGCAAAATTCTTTCAACATACGTTAAGGCCCTTCCTGAGCTTTTGAATGCTAAAACAAAACGCATTCACACAAATTACAACCTCACTGTTGCTCAAACGGGAAGACTCTCTTCGACTAATCCTAACTTGCAAAATATTCCTGTTAGAAGTCCGATGGGTGAAAAAGTTCGTAAAGCATTTATAGCAAAACCTGGACGTATTCTTCTTTCTGCCGATTACTCGCAGGTTGAGTTGAGATTACTCGCTCATTTTTCCGAAGATCCAACTATGTTAGCTTCTTTTCGTGATAACTTAGATATTCACGCTCAAACTGCTAGTGAAGTCTTAAATATCCCGATTACCCAAGTAACGAGCAATGAGCGTTCAATGGCCAAAACCGTCAACTTCGGCTTGATGTATGGTCAATCTTCATTCGGTCTTGCTTCAACGTTAAAAATTTCAAGAACAGAAGCTAAGAATTACATTGATAAATATTTTGCTCGTTTTTCATCAATTAAAACTTTCTTGGATACATTGAAAGATAAAGCAGAACAAACGG
The DNA here is from genome assembly GCA_966211385.1 of uncultured Bacteriovorax sp. GTDB lineage: Bacteria > Bdellovibrionota > Bacteriovoracia > Bacteriovoracales > Bacteriovoracaceae > Bacteriovorax. The sequence goes on along the minus strand of CBIHOP010000001.1, from coordinate 24,753 downwards.
GTTATGCCGAAACATACCACGGCAGAAAACGTTTTCTTCCGGATATTCATTCACAAAATAGAACGATTAAAGCTCAAGCTGAAAGAATGGCAATCAATAGTCCAATTCAAGGAACGGCAGCAGATATTATCAAATTGGCGATGATTAAAATCGACAATGAAATGCAATCGCTGGGGTTACATTCTAAAATGCTTCTTCAGGTCCACGATGAATTGATTTTTGAAGTGGAAGAAGAAGAGTTAGAAGTGATGAAAAAATTAGTTCGTGAAGGAATGGAAAATGTCGTCGACCTCAAAGTTCCCCTTAAAGTCGACATGGGTATTGGAATTAACTGGTACGATCTAAAATAACTAAAGCGTATAGTGAAAAGTCACAGGTACTTGCACATCCGGATGAATGCTTCTTTTAACAGGGCATTCATTCGCGATTGTTTCTAATTTCACTCGCACTTCATTATTTAAATTTTTAGGTAAATAAATCTCTACGTTGAGGGAAGCAATTCTGCGCGGTGGAGGAGTCATCATTTTCTCCACCTTAAAATGTGAATAATTCAAATTAATATTTTCTTTTTCAGCGTAGATGGCCATGACCGTCATCATGCAACTACCCATTGCCGCTGCCACAAGATCGGTTGGTGAAAAAGCTTCTCCCTTACCACTATTGTCTTTTGGGGCATCTGTGGCGATCACAGTGCCGGAAGGACCATGGTTAAGTTCACAATGTTTATCGCCTTGATAAAGGCCTTTAATAACGACCATTTTTTACTCCTTAAGTATCTGGTCAGGATAAGTAAAATTCATCATTTTAGAAGTCTTGGGGTGTCATTGACTGACCGGGCCAAGGGGGCGAAAAATTTATTTCTAGGGCCACCCTTGACACTGATCCATAGTGCTCCCACATTGAAGGGGACAAATTTTATTAGATAACTTTTTTATTGGCTAAATAAAGGGGAGGAAACCTATGCAATTAAGACCGTTACAAGATCGCGTTGTTGTTCAACGTCTAGATGAAGAAACAAAAACACCTGGTGGAATCATTATCCCTGATAACCACACTGAAAAACCATCTCAAGGGAAAATCCTTGCTGTTGGTTCAGGCTACAGACTTACAGATGGTTCAGTTCGTAACCTTGATGTAAAAGTTGGCGACGTTGTTCTTTTCGGAAAATACTCTGGAACAGAAGTTAAAGTTGACGGAAAACCAGTATTGATCATGAAAGAAGACGAAATCCTAGGGATCCTTCAGTAATTTAAAATTTAATTTAAAGGAGAATATATCATGGCTAAGGAATTAAAATACTCAGAAGACGCTCGTACACTTATTCTTAACGGTGTAAACGCTCTTGCAAACGCTGTTAAAGTTACACTTGGACCAAAAGGTCGTAACGTTGTTATTCAAAAATCTTTCGGTGCTCCTCACATCACAAAAGATGGTGTTTCGGTAGCGAAAGAAATCGAACTTGAAAACACTTTCGAAAACATGGGCGCGCAAATGGTTAAAGAAGTTGCGCAAAAAACAAATGAAGATGCTGGTGATGGTACAACAACTGCAACTGTACTTGCTCAGGCCATCTACAAAGAAGGTGTAAAACTAGTATCTGCTGGTCACAATCCAATGGATCTAAAACGTGGAATCGATAAAGCTGTTGAGAAAGTTGTTGCTCGCCTAAAAGAAATGTCAAAAGAAGTTAAGACTTCTGAAGAGATCGCTCAGGTTGGTACAATTTCAGGAAACAACGATGCTGAAATCGGAAAACTTCTTGCTGAAGCGATGTCAAAAGTTGGAAACAACGGCGTTATCACAATTGAAGAATCTAAAACTGCTGAAACAGAATTGAATGTTGTAAAAGGTATGCAATTTGATCGCGGATACCTTTCTCCATACTTCGTAAACAACCCAGAAAAAATGGAAGTTGCTTTCGATAACTGTAACATCCTTATCACTGACAAAAAAATCTCATCAATGAAAGAACTTCTTCCATTGCTTGAAAAAACAGTTCAATCAGGTCGTCAGCTTTTAATCATCGCTGAAGATATTGAAGGTGAAGCGCTTACAACTCTAGTTGTAAACAAACTTCGCGGAACACTTCAAGTTGCAGCTGTAAAAGCTCCAGGCTTCGGTGACAGAAGAAAAGAAATGTTAAAAGACATCGCTGTTCTAACTGGCGCAACTGTAATTTCTGAAGAGCTTGGAATGTCGCTTGAAACTTCAGGTGTAGACGTTCTTGGTTCAGCTAAGAGAATTACAATCGACAAAGAAAACACAACAATCGTAGACGGTAACGGAAACAAAAATGAAGTTCAAGCACGCGTTGGAGCGATCAAAGCTCAAATCGCTGAAACAACTTCTGACTACGACAAAGAAAAACTAAGAGAGCGTCTTGCTAAGATCGACGGCGGTGTTGCTGTAATCAAAGTTGGTGCTCCAACAGAAACTGAAATGAAAGAGAAAAAAGACCGCGTAGAAGACGCACTAAACGCTACACGTGCCGCTGTTGAAGAAGGTATCGTTGTTGGTGGTGGTTCAGCTCTACTTCACGCTTCTCTTGTTCTAAACGACCTTAAAGGTCGTAACGAAGAAGAAAACTTCGGTATCAGAATCATCAAGCGCGCTCTTGAAGAACCTCTTCGTCAAATCGCTACAAACGCTGGCCTTGAAGGATCAGTTGTTGTTAACGAAGTAAAAAACAACAAAGACGATAAATTCGGATTCAACGCTCGCGATGAAAAATTCGAAAACCTTGTTGCTGCTGGTATCATCGATCCAACTAAAGTTGTTCGTTCAGCACTTCAAAACGCATCTTCAGTTGCAGGTCTAATGCTTACAACTGAAACAATGATCGCTGACCTACCAAAGTCTGATGCTCCGGCCGGAATGCCAGGGGGCATGGGAGGCATGGGCGGAATGGGTGGCATGATGTAAAAATTTAAATTTCGGGCAATCTCCGTCGTCAGGGCTCAATATTTTTTCGGTTCGACGTACTGTCGTACGACTCACCAAAAAAAATTGGCCCTTCCTAGGATCTTACCCAAACTTTAAATTTTTACGGATTTAAGCTAGTTCAGTTAATAAAGTTACTTAAAGGGGAGCCGTTGGCTCCCTTTTTTATTTTCTTTGTGCTCTAATTTTCTGATGAAAAAAGTTATTACATTTCTTTCGATTTTTCTTTCAACTCAATTGTTTGCTTGTCCTGATATCTCGGGCTCGTTTTTCGATGCCGACGCAGAGATGGTGAAGACGATTATGCAGAATGGTTGTGAAGCTACGACATGGGTGGATGAGGAAGGAACTACAACTCTGATTGCCGATGGAGTTGAGCGTGTTCTTCAGCAGGAAGGAGACATGGTTGCTTATGCGAAAGTGAACTTTACGGCGACGGAGTTTATTATCGACATTCGCATGGACTGGGGCGGACATAATGATTTTGATTTGCCGGTGAGATGGATTACGGGCTACAGAATAGATAAATATAATAATCTTGTTGAACGGATTGTTCCCTTCAAGGCAGACGGTTCCGTGCTAGGCACAGAATACGTCACCTTTAGAAGAGTAAAATAGGATTAGCGTTTTTTGTCTTCGTAAATGAAGTGAATACCATTCTTCACTTTCACTTCACCATTTGAATAACGAGTTTTAAATTCACCACCGTTAAAAACTGGATAGATTGCTTCTAAGATAAATTCACTCGCATTTTCGAAATAGCGGTGCTGCGATTTGAGTGAATAAGAAAAATCTATGTAAGTTGTTTCTGGATCAAGCATCGATTTTATTGTTTTGCTTGATAGCGGAAGATTTTGAAATCCTAATCCAAGTTTATAGAAATAGGGATTGCGCTCTTTTACATCCAATAAGTAGGAGAGTAGAAGAATCAGATCGCGATTGTTCATGAAAACATATTTCTTGCGAGCGAAATCAAATTTTTTCAACCATTCAGCATGACCAGTAAGACTTACATCGGGAGCAGCGGCAATGAAGTTATCTAAAAGTGGTTTTCCATCTTCACTTAAATATCCTGAGACATAAAACTTCTTAATGAAGTGACTGATAACAATGTTCCCCATACTGTGTGTGAGGAGTGAGATTTTTTTATCGTCGCCAACTTCTTTTCTGAGAGTTTTTACAGCATTAAAAACTTTAAAAAGTTCGATTGCAGAATCTTCCGCATTTTTTACAGGTCGAGAAAGTAGACTAGACCATGATGGCCAATCAAACATCAGTACGCGCGCTTGATAGTTTTTTTCGAGTGCGTGGATAGATTCCCATTCTTCGCGAACATCGCGGCCTCGACCGTGGACATAAAGTAAAATACTTTTATCCGGATCTTCCTGATGCATTCTTTCGAGAAGCATAAGTGCATCGTCGGGCTTATAAGCTACGAACTCATCACGATTAAAAAGTTTAACTTCGGCCTGAAGATTAGAAATAAAACAAAGGAGCAACAGTATTAAATATTTTTTCATCATGAGGTTTTGGTCGGTAAAGCCGAGTAAAACCTTTAGATTTTGGCCTTTGTAAGTTTGTAAAAAGGTAATGAGGTCAAAATTTTGAAGGCCCACAAATTCTTTTGACACCTGAATTTGAATTTAAGTGCCCTTTCGTCACTGAAGACATTAGTTCTGCTGAAGCAATCAAGAAGTTAGACTAAAAAGAGAGTTGGCATAGACTCTGCAATGGTAAAAGTCAGGAGATCAAGGATGATTTCCACCAAGGTTGGAAGTTTCAAGGAAGATACATTTTTAGGAGCTTTAGGATGAAGCATTTAAACGGACTAGGAATGGTCGCTCTTAAACTCTCGGTACTTTTAGCTCTCCAAGGGATTGGAAAAGCAAATGCTACCTCGGCTTTTAACATGGCCTGCCCTGATAAATTTATTGCTACAGTCACTAACGTTGAAGACGTGGAAGCCAAGTCAGCTTTTCCCAAAGTAGAGGTTGATTTTCAAGTTATCCAGACACTCAAAGGCGAAAGTAAAATTTCTAAAAAGATAACAGTTGTACGAGATGGTCCGGTAAAGTTTAAGAGCGGTGAAATTTACACCGTCGAATCAAACAACCAATGGCTGTGTTCGGCGACTCTATTCTCTAAAATCTAATCTCTAAATCCCGTCCATGGATGGATAGGAAGTACGAATAGTGGCTTTTTTTACAAGGAAGTAAAAAATGAAGCACACAAAAAATTTGGCCATAGGTATCCCCCTCTCACTTATGGCCATTTTATTTGTTTCAATCATGTCAGCTAACACAGCGTCGGCATATTCTTTCACGAGCGATTTCAATAAAGGTTACTATTGGAAAGCGTTCCCGATAAAAATGAAAAAATTTGCGGCGGTAGAATCTGATTCAGCGTTGCTGGATAAACTTACGGATGAAGCAGTTGCCGAATGGGAAGATGCCATCGGAAAAGATATCTGGGAGTTTTCACCAGTTGTTAATTCGAGCGCGTATTCAGGAAATTTTATTCGTTGGTCAGATAATTTTGGAGCTGAAACGGGATACGATCCGTCACGTACATTAGCGATTACGATTCGCTATAATCAAGGCACGTTCTTCGAATCAACGGTGATTATTCTCAATGGAAGCATTAGTTATCTTCGTCAGAATTGGGGTAACACTCTTAAGACAACAATCATTCATGAAATTGGGCATACGTTAGGTTTAGATCACTCTCAAGCGGACGCGATTATGGCACCAACGATTGGTGCGCATTCAACTCTTCAAGAAGATGATGTCGAAGGTATCAATGCCATCGTAGATGCAACTCTTGATCGCCAGGCTTCCGGATATGTTTCTCCACTTTCAGTTCAGGAGAATAAAAAGGGTGTAGCGGCTTGTGGATCAGTGGAAGATATTTCTAAAAGTGGTCCCGGTGGTGGAATGACCAACTTTTTTGGTTCACTATTAATTGGGTTGGTGGTGACGGCACTAGGTTTGAAGAAACCAAAAACCTCAATGAAAAAGTTTTAAAATTGTCTTAATCTCAACGCCACTTAAGACCGATAAATGAGTCATGAGTGGCGAAGAAACAATTCAATTAAACTACATTTTTTATCTACAAACTAAGCCTGAATTAGATCAGCATTTCTATTTTATGGCTGAACTCTTTTCGAAAGTGAACATTTCACTTCTTCCAATTGAAGCGAGTGATTTGAAAGTGATTGATCGAAATAAAAAACATCACATTATAGCTGTAAGAAACGACCTCACTTCCGCTTACGCTTTTAATGATTTAAGAAAAACTTACCTTGATGTTGCCATGGCGTCTGGTAAAGTTACGGTATATGATTTGAGTTCTTTTTCATCAATTGAGAATGCAATGAAGTTAGAGAGTAAGAACGTTTATAGGTACTATCATTTACCGCAAAATTTGAAACAAATTGCGATGACAATCGTGGTTGAATTTTTCAAAGAAAGAAATGTACGCGAAGAGTGGCCAGGTGGGAAAAGAGCGAAACTACCGAGTATGCAGAAAGACACATAATATATGAAACCAAAAGTCAGTGAAGATACGCAGCGAATGTTAATGCTTTTAAAGTTGGATGCAAAACGACTTTTCGAACGCATCAAATATCGTGCACCCGAGTATATGTATGAGTTCTCACTCAAAAGGACGCGTGATCATTTTCCTGCTGTATTTCAAAATCGTTATGACCAAACAAAGATTAATGAATTAATGCTTTGTGGGCAGGAAGTTATCGCAGGCCTTGATCTTTTTTATACAAAGGTCGATGAAATGCGATGGTATTTAAATCATACTCAGGATATGCCTAATAGAGTGGAAGATAAACTTCACGCTCACATTCGTGAGTTGGAAAAGCATTTCGAAACTCTAAACTTATACATCGACGTAGAGATGGGCCTTGCAGCTCAATCAGAGTAAATAATGAAGCAGATTTTAAACATTTCAACACTCGTAATTGTTCTTTCAATTCCCTTTGCACTTTCGTCGCAAACGAGAAAAGCCATCCCAGCTGGACGTTATGAAGCTCTATCCGGAGTTAAAAACTCACGCTCTGTAAAGGCAACTCCCATTCAGGATGATGGTCATCTTAAAACAGAATCGGCCAATATCGTTTGGGCAGAAGCTCTAAAGCATCTTCCTTCTGAAACTCAATACTCGACATATTTTTCTGCAACGAGATTGGACCCTGTATGGTCTGATCTGTTAGCAAGTAAAGGCTTTAGTGCTTCTCAATCAATGAGCTCTAACACGCAACTCGTATTCAGTGATGATCTTAAAAGAGACAAAGAGCTTATTAAAAATTTGAAATCCGGGAAAATTGTCATTTTGAAAGACAAGCAGACCTTGAAGGATCTGGTTGCTTCACCTCAGAAGTTTGAAATCCTTGCTTATCAAGCAACAGATAACAGTCAAAATCTTTATCTCTTAAAAATTAAATAAGCTACTATTCTTCTCAAGTATAAACTGCCTTCTTTACTCAGTTGTTAAGTGGGCGATAATTAAACTATGAAGTTTATTCTGTCGCTTGGCCTTTTTATGGCCTTCACAATTGGGCATGCTCAAGAGCTTTTTTCGGAAGAAGGTTTCTTCTCCGGAAGAATTGCAAAAATTAATCGCGATATCTCAGTTGTTAGAATCAAAGTTGATTTCGATAACATCAAATATCTTAATCCAAAAGATATGGTCGAATTTTGGGATGAAAAAAATCCATCGCTCAAATGTAAAAGTTATATTGCTGGCAGAACTAGTGATTATCTTTTACTCAAAGTCACAGACATCAAACATTGCGAAAAATATCTGTATTTTACAACGGGTGCTTACTTCAAATTTTATAGCGAAGATTTAGTGAACAACATCAAGATGGGTAAAGAGGTTGTGAGCATTCTTTTGAAGAAACGTTTAGCGGTACATGGACAAATGGAGATCAAAGACCGCGAGCTCAAAAGTCATGTTGAGAGAGTCAACACCATCAATGCACGGTATAAGACCTTACGCGAAAAGCTGGAACAGGAGTGGCAAAAGGAGCTCAATGCTCTCGAAGAAGACAGAGTCTATTCACTTCGCAGCTATAAAGATCTAGAAAGGCGTAAAGATGAGATTGATCAAAAGTTAGAACAATATAAACTCCGAGACGAAAATCTTACACTCGACCGGTGGTCTTTAGACTCCAATCTGTATTTTAAAAAATAATTGAACTCTGCACACTTCTATTCTAATCTTTTTGTATTTTATTAAACCCCGGGAAAACACTATGAAAAAGTATGTCCTCATTCTCTCGCTTATGCTTGGATCATTGAATGTTGCAATGGCCGTAGGCAACCCAAATGCACCAAAAGGTGGCGACTTTAAAATCAATCTTGGTGAAGCACCAACGACATTAAATCCGATTTCATCTTCTGATGGATATGCGACTGATGTTCAGCAGATGGTAATGGAAGGACTTCTTTATCGTAACGTAGATACTCGTGAGTGGGAGCCAGGACTTGCAAAGGAATGGACAATCTCAAAAGACGGTAAAACTTTTGAATTCACTCTTCGCGATGGAGTAAAGTGGCACGATGGAAAACCACTTACAATCCAAGACGTAAAATTTTCATTCGAAGCTTATTCTGATCCAAAAGATACTTACAAAAATGCTCACCACAGACCTTACTATGAAAACATTAAGTCTGCTGAGATCACTGGACCGAATAAAATTAAATTCACTGTTGGAACAGTTTACTTCAACAACTTCACACAAGTTGCAGGAATGCCAATCGTTCCAATGCACCTACACAAAGGTGCTTCAAAGGAACAATTAAAAGTTCTTAACAAAACTTTGATTGGTACTGGTCCATACATGCTTAAAGAATTTGATCGTTCAAAGCGTGTCGTTTTAACAGCAAACCCTAACTGGTGGGGAAGAACTGAAAAGCATTTAGCTGGAATGTACAATTTTCAAACGATCACTATGCGTTTTATTAAAGATGCAACGATCGCTATGCGCTCTCTAGAAAATGGAGAAATCGATTTTCATGGTATGCAACCAGATGAGTATGTTCAAAAAGCAGTTGGTCCAAAATGGGGCAAAGCAGTTCACAAAGTAAAAACTCAAAGTAAAGCTGTTTCAGGTTACACGTTCGTAGGATTCAATTTAACTAATCCAATTTTTAAATCAGTTAAAACGAGAGAGGCACTTGTTCATCTTTTCGACAGAGAAAAAATGATCAAGAAACTTTTGTTTGATATGTCTCTTCCAGCGACTGGTCCTCTTTACCAACAATCTGACTATGCAGATCCAAGTGTAAAACCAATTCCATTTGATCCAAAACTTGCACTTAAAAAATTAAATGAAGACGGATGGAAAGATTCAGATGGCGATAAAATTCTGGATAAAATGATTGATGGAAAACTTGTAAAATTAAGTTTTACAATTCTTGAACCACTTCCAGATTACGTAAAATTTCTTACAACTTTTCAAGAAGATGCTCGCAAAGCTGGTGTTGATGTACAAATCAAAGTTGTAGAGTGGAACGCATTCATTAAACTTCTTGATGAAAGAAAATTCGAAGCTCTTCGTCTGGCGTGGGGTGGAGGAGATCTTGATTGGGATCCAAAACAAATCTGGCACTCAGAATCTATTGCAAACCAAGGTTCAAACTTTGTTGGTTACAGTAATCCGAAAGTCGATAAGCTTATTGATGATGCTCGTCTGATCATGGATAAAAAAGAAAGAGTGACTAAGTTGCGTGAAGTTTATCGCTTAATCGCTAACGATGTTCCTTATATCTTCCTTTTCAATGGAAAGTATAAACTTTATGGTCACACAAATCGCATCGGCCGTGAAAAAGACACTTATACTTACGCCATCGGTACAGACTACTGGTGGATTCAAAAATAATCTGAGGTTCGTTTGTTTACCTACATCTTAAAAAGATTTTTAATAATGATCCCGACTTTGATCGGGATCACTATTGTTACTTTCGTCATCATTAACCTCGCACCAGGAAGCCCTGTGGAGCAAAGAATCCAGCAGCTTCGTTTTGGGAGTATGGGAAGTGGAGGCGGAGGTGGTGGCGCCGGACATGGTGGTGATAAAAGTAGCGCAGTCAGTGAAGAAGTTATTGAAGCCTTAAAAAAGCAGTATGGATTTGATAAGCCAGTTCATGTTCGCTATTGGATTTGGTTAAAAAATATTTCTCGTCTGGATTTCGGCGAAAGCTTCACCTATGAAGAACCAGTCCTCGATGTTATTGCGAGTAAAATTCCTGTTTCACTTCAATTTGGTGTGGTTTCGCTAATCATGTCTTACGTTGTCTGTGTCATCTTAGGCGTAATGAAAGCAATCAAGCATGGCTCTCCTTTTGATTATGTAACAAGCTTCCTTCTTTTTGTGTTCTATTCAATTCCAGGCTTCATGCTTGCCATTCTCCTGATTGTTTATTTTGCAGGTGGCAGTTTCTATAATTGGTTTCCGATGGGCGAGTTGTATTCGGATAATTACTATGATCTTTCGCTTTGGGGAAAGATTGTCGATCGCGTGCACCACTTTATTCTTCCACTTATCTGTTACATGATCGGTTCATTTACAATTCTGACGATGTTGATGAAAAACTCATTATTGGATGAAGTGAAGAAGGACTACATTCGTACAGCTAGAGCAAAAGGCCTATCTGAAAAAACTGTTTATCTAAAACACGCTCTTAGAAATGCACTGATTCCAATTGTTACAGGAATTGGTGGATTTATTTCTGTCTTCTTTGTTGGGTCACTATTATTAGAAAGTATTTTTCAACTCGATGGAATGGGACTCCTTAGTTACAAGTCAATTCTTCAAAGAGATTACAACGTCATCATGGGACTTATTTTCATTCAAAGTGTTCTCATGCTTGTTGGAAATCTCATTAGTGATTTAGCTTATATTGCCGTGGACCCAAGGATTGATTTCAAATGATTGAACGATTCATCAAAAACGAACTAACAAGAAAGCGTTGGAAAATTTTCAAGAGAAGTAAAACAGCAATGTTTTCTTTGATCATGTTAACGTTACTTATACTCTCGACGTTTCTTTCGCCTTTAATCGCCAATAACCGCCCAATGATCTTGAAGTATCAAGGGACAACATATTTCCCGCTCTTCAAAGAATACAATGCCGAAACTTTTGGAGTGACTGATTCATTTGATATCGATTATCGCCAACTGAAGTTGGGTGAAGGGGATTATGCTTATTGGCCGATCATTCAATGGAATCCCTATGAGAGTAATTCAATTGTAGAGTCTTATCCTTCACCGCCGACAAAAACAAATATTCTCGGGACGGATGATAGAGGAAGAGACGTATTTGCAAGACTGCTTTACGGATTTAAATACAGTATTACTTATGCAGTGGCAGTATGGTTTATTTCACTCGTCATTGGAACTATTCTCGGTGGAGTAATGGGATATTTCGGCGGTCGCGTTGATTTTATCGGCCAAAGAATGGTGGAAGTTCTCTCAACGGTTCCACAATTTTTTCTACTCATTATTCTTATTTCAATCTTCTCACCATCGCTGTGGATGTTAATTGTCATTTCATGTGTTTTTGCGTGGATTAGTATTTCCTATTACGTGCGTGGAGAGTTTCTTAAAAATAGAAACAGAGAATACGTGGAGGCAGCGAGATCTTTGGGAGCATCAGATTTAAAAATTATTTTTAAACACATTCTGCCAAACTCATTAACACCAATTATCACTTTTGCCCCTTTCACAATTGCTGCGGAAATCGTAGGGTTGGCTGCACTTGATTATTTGGGCTTTGGTTTGCAAGTTCCCACACCTAGCTGGGGAGAGTTGCTTGCTCAGGCGCAAAAGAATTATACGATTGCCTGGTGGTTGGCCTTTTATCCATCACTCGCATTATTCGTTGTACTCACTCTCTTGAACCTCATCGGTCAAGGCGTAAGAGATGCAATGGATCCGAATATGACTTAAAAGTTGAAATGCGCACCGACGGTTGTGATCCTTCCGCCGGTGCCATACCCGAACGCTTCTTCATAATTTACATTGAATAGATTTTTGATTTTCAAACTTAAGTCACAGTATTGATGAATGCTGTATTGATAATTGAAATCAAAAGTAAAATGATCATCCATCGTTGTCTTAAGTCCAAGATTGTCGACATCAGTTCTTTTCCCGACGTAGAGAACTTGTGGGATGAATGAATGTTTCTCTAACTGGTAAAATAAACTCCAATTGGCCGTAACCTTTGCTCGTCTAGGAAGTTGATCCTTAGTCGCCAGATCTTTTGCTGTTAGAAGCGTAAAAGCTATTTTCGTTTGAAGATTGTCCTGCAATCTAAAACTAAGTTGAGGATCAATTCCCATCAATCGAGCTTGACCATAATTTCTACTGATAAAAGTTATAGGATCATAACTCAGTCTATGCTCCAAATTTGTGAGAAACCCATCTAAATCAACAGCGACACTATGATATTTCCAATTAAAACCTAATTCATAAGACTGACTTGTCTCGGGAATGAGTTTGTTGTTCCCATATGTAGGATCATAGAGCTGACTCAAACTTGGTGCACGAAAACCAGTTGAATAATTTGCTTTAATTTGTACGCCTTCTAAATCACGCAGATAAGTAACTTTATATGTGAAGTGATTGTCGAAAATTTCATTGATATCCAGTCGACCGCCTAGAGTAAAAATATTTTTATTCAGGCGTTCTCGAGCATAGGTGAATAAACTTATATTTGAATTATCTCTTCCGGCGAGATCTGATTCTTCATTGAGGTCTACAGAAAAGTAATGATCATAGCTTTCTGTAAACGAGTGATAATGACTAAGAGAAATATTGTCATTGATTCCTTTAGATTTTATTTCATTTCCAGCATTAATGTTCAAAGATCTTTTATTGATTGATCGACTCGCCAGGATTTTACTCTCACCATTCTCCCAATCTTGATTGAGTTCAGCTTTGAAAATATCTTGCGATGTTTTTTGATAATCGTTTTGATCATCACCTCCGGGGCCACCTTGGAAATCTAATTCACTGTTGTCGGCATATCGTCTGTATTGAAAATTCATACGGGTTGATACAGTCAGTTCTTGCTCTATGCCGAAGTGAGTATTTAGGCTTTTAAATCCATCAGCATCTGCTTGTTGAGTATTATCATTTGCAGCTGAGAAACCTTCTGATTTTACAAAATCAAGACCAGTTGAAAGAGATGTGTTGTTGAAACGCTGTTGAAGGTCAAAAGATGAGTGCAGTGTTGAGTAAGACCCCCAATCGATATTCCCACTCATTGAAGGATCCATTTTAGCTTTTTTACTCGTAAGTAAAATGACTCCTCCAATTGCATTGGAGCCATAAAGTAATCCTTGCGAACCTTTTAGTACTTCAATTCGCTCAATGTTGTTCAAACTCAATCGCCCAAAATCAAATTGACGATTAAGATTACTTGGATCATTGAGAACCACACCGTCCAGTATAACGAGTACATGGGATGAATCAGAGCCTCTTATGAAAAGACTCGCATTACCACCGATTGGTCCTGATTGACTGAATTGAATATCGGTTTGATCTTTCAATAAATCCTGAATGTTTGTGGACTTCTCAATTTCAGAAGTATTAAAGACTCTTATTTGCGACGGACTCTCGTGTTCCAATGAGCGGATTCGATCAGCAGTAACGACTATGTCTTGAGCGAATAATTTAGGGGTAAAAAAAACAACGAGCGCTAGGGTTCTCAGCTTATAATTCGGCTTATAAATCATCTTCTCTCCACGAAAGTCTTAGGCATTGAGAGGGATCGGACTATTACCGTTGCGGGCCAGCGATGGAATTTCACCATACTTCACACTTCTCAATTAAGTTGCCTCATTGTATTGAAATGCACTGAACTTTACAATGAAATTAAGCCACCCTAGAATTTGACGATGTATTCATTATTATTGCTTTTTATAAATATTTCTTTCGCTTCAAATTGTGAGGATTTAAAACCAATCGCCAGTTTTCAGCCCCAACATGCGAAATATTTCTCCTTCGCCCAATATGAAAAGTTCAAAATCGTTGAATCGGGAAGAGGTCCTGAAAGAGATAAATTTATAGTGGCGAGTGGAAAAATTAATTGTGAAACAAAACTTTCTGTTATCTACACACCGGTGAAGCGATTTATTGCAACTTCGACGACTCATCTTCCTTTCCTGGATTTTTTTAAGCTGGAAGATACGCTTGTTGCTTTTCAAGGTAAAAACTATATTTCTAATCCTAAACTTAGATCAAAAAAAATTTCTGAAATAAGTTATCAACTCAATGCTGAGCAGTTGTTGAATTTAAGACCAAATTTAGTAATGGCCTATAAATCAAATTTACCGGCGTGGAAGGGGTTAAAAGATTTTAGAAAATTTAATCTTCCTATTGTGCTTAATTGGGATTTTCAGGAAGAGCATCCTCTTGCGCGAGCAGAGTGGATTATTTTTAACTCACTCTTCTTTGAGAAAGATGAAGAAGCAAAAAAATTGTTTGCGAAAATAGTCGCCGACTATACTAACTCAAAAACTGCTGCGCAAAAGTTCAAAAAGAAAAAGGTCCTTGTTGGAGACATTCAAAACGGCAAATGGGTCACATGTGGGAGTAGAAGCGATTTAGGTTTGCTTATTCAAGATGCAGGAGGTGAACTCGTTTTAGATAACGATAAGTCTCAGACTCAGTTTCTGTCACTCGAGTTAGCTTTCAAAAAAAGTAAAGATGCTGATCTCTGGCTGCCCCAAAACACTTGGATCAATTTAAATCAAATAAAAGCTGATGCTCGTTACGGTCAGTTACAGACACTCACAATCTATAACAACACGAAGATGTTAAATGCGCATGGATTTAATGATTATTGGGAAACGGGCCTCGCGCGACCTGATTTGATGATTAAAGATCTGATTCACATTTTTCATCCAGAAGTTTCGAAAGACGATACACTTTGGTATAAGAAACTTTATGAATAAAAGTTCACTGCTTAAGACATTCGCACTTTCAGCAATTATCCTGATTTTCATCGGGCTGTTGCTTTATTTTGGCGAAAGTGGAAGTGGTTGGAGCGATGAGCTTATTATCTGGCAAATTAGAGTACCCAAAATCATTACGGCTTTTTTGGCCGGCGGATTACTTTCAGCTACAGGCTATTTACTCCAAATTTATTTTCAAAATCCACTGGCAGGTCCGGATCTTTTAGGAATTAATTCTGGAGCGAGTTTGGGAATTGCCATCGCCATCATGGGATTTTCAGCAAACACGATGGCTCAACCCCTTATGGCACTCATCGGGGCCCTAGGTGTTCTTCTTTTACTCAGCATTCTTATCCGAAAAAATTTCAGCAGAGTAACAGTTTTAATCATGGGTCTTTTGATAGCGAGTTTTACCTCTTCACTCATTAGTTTGTTAGTGAATCTATCGGCCGGACTTCAGGTTAAAAATTATCTTGTTTGGGCGATGGGAACATTTCAAGCAGTACCACTGCAGGACTTAAAATTTTTTGTGATGGCAGCGATTGCACTCATCCTATATCAGGCAACATTCCCCAAAAAATTAAATCTTCTTTTGCTTGGTGATTCATACGCTCATAGCATGGGCTTAAAAGTTAAATCTTTCAAATTCCAACTTATGCTTGCCTCTGCCTTCAGTGTGGCACTTGTTACTGTTCATTGTGGTCCCATTGGTTTCATAGGAATCATAGCTCCCCACTTAGCAAGGTGGACGCTAAAAAGAAGTGATGCTCACTTTTTACTACCTGTTTGTTTTTTGATGGGAAGCTTGCTTGCCCTGCTGACAGAACTTATTTTAATTTTTACTCATGAATATTCGTTGGCCACCAATTCAATACTGGGAATTATTGGCGCACCTATAATTGCTTTCTACTTACTAAAGAAGAATAAATTCGCATGATGAAATTTGAAAACCTTACCATTGGATTTGATAACAAGGTGATTCTTTCTTCACTGAGCGGAAGATTATCCAGAGGAAAACTCGTCGCACTCATGGGACGCAACGGAGTAGGGAAAAGCTGTCTGCTTAAAACATTAAGTTTAATTCTAGATCCTCTAAGTGGACAAATTACAATTGACCAAAACAACATCAAGAATATGACAGCCGCTGAAAGATCAAAACATCTTGCGATCGTATTGACTGATAAAATCGATGTTGATTATTTAACAGTTGATGAAATTCTAAAAATGGCACGCTCGCCTTACACAGGATGGAGTGGAAAACTCTCAGAGAATGATGAAGCTATCATTGCTCAAACAACTAAACTTCTAAACCTAGAAACAATCAAAGAGAAATTTTTTGCTGATCTAAGTGATGGCCTGAAACAGAAAGTCATGACAGCAAGAGCGCTCATTCAAGAGCCTCAATTACTCTTCCTCGATGAACCGACTACCTTTCTAGACATTCCGGCAAAAAAAGAATTGATGAAACTCTTAAAGCTTCTGACTGCCGAAAAAAATTACGGAGTGCTTTTTTCAACACACGATTGGGAATTAGCAAAAAATGTAGTGGATGAAGTTTGGTTGATTGATTTGGATAAAAAACTACAAATTCTAAAACCGGAAGCTGTTGAAGCTTCCGGTCTATTCAAAAAAACGTTTGATTTATAATTCTACAAGAGTGACGTCAGCAACTTTTTCTTTATTGTTACGAACGTATTTCACTTTTACCTTATCGCCGATTTTAAACTTATCGATGGCAGAAAAAAGATCATCGTAAGACTTAACTTCATAGCTATTAATCGCTGTGATGATGTCACCAATGTAATATTGTCCGCGACGATCACGCGTGAATCCCATGAGTCCTGCTTTCGCTGCTGGCCCTTTCGGATCAACAAACTTAATCATAACGCCTTCACGCAGACCAAAGCGAGCAGCTTCATAATCAGCAAGGATGCCGATACCTAGACCAGGACGAATAACTTTTCCGTGTTTGATGAGCTGAGGAACAATGTTCGCAACTGTATCGACAGGAATAGCAAAACCTAGACCTGCACTTGCTGATGATCCACCAGCATTGAAGATCACTGTGTTGATCCCGATAAGTTTTCCTTGTGAATCAAGAAGAGCACCACCAGAGTTTCCAGGGTTAATTGAAGCATCTGTCTGAATCATTCCATCGATGGAAACTCCACCGTAACCAGGAATTTTTCTATCAAGCGCCGAGATCGTTCCCGTTGTAAGAGTGTGGTCGAAACCAAGTGGGTTTCCAATGGCCAATGCTTTTTGTCCCACCATTAAATTTTTAGAAATACCAAGAGTGATTGTTGTTAATGATTTAGGAAGCTCTTCGAGTTTCAATACGGCGATGTCTTTTTTTGGATCAGCTCCAACGAGTTTCGCTCGATATTGTTTTTTATCGTTGCGAAAAGTGATCACATACGTAGCGCCACCATCTACAACGTGAAAATTTGTAATGATGTGGCCTGATTTATCCCAGACAAATCCCGACCCAATACCTGATTGAACTTCTGTAGGATTAAGATCCCAGAGTCCCTTAGTCTTTATAAGGTTGGAAACGTTGACGATTGCATCGGCCGTATTTTGGAAGACGGAAATCGAATTTCTTTCGTTTTCCAGCATCATGCTGACATCTCTTTTGGCCGTTTGTTGCGCAAATACCTGACTCGTTAAAGTTAGGGCAAAAACAATACTGAGAATCAGCTGACTCATGAATTCCTCCTTGCTACAATAGACTCTATAGATATAATCCCGTTCTAAAATTTGTTCAAGAGGCTCGTTAATGGAAATTAAATTCTACAACCGTTTATCTGGAAAGGTTGAACGTGAAATCGTTTATGGCGATAAGTTCATTGAGTGGCTTTATAAAGCTGAAACCGGAAAAAGGCTGTCGACACTAATCACTAAGGCCCCTTTGAGTCAGATTTACGGTGCGCTTCAAGATTCAAAGTTGAGCCAAAGAAAAGTAGCGCCGTTCATTAAAAACTTTCACATCAATATGGATGATTTTCTCCCTCAAGAGGGACGAAGTGAAGGTTCTCCCTATGCAAACTTTAATCAGTTTTTTATCCGTCGTTTTAAGCCCGGAAAACGTCCCTTCATCCACGAGCCTACAGAGATGGGGGCTTTTGCAGAAGCTCGTTATTTTGGCTATGAGACGGTTCACGATGACGAAACTGTTCCGGTTAAAGGTCTGCACTTAAAACCTCACGCATTACTCGACAATAAAAAATGGGAAGATGTTTTTCATGACGGGCCAATGCTGCTCGCGAGATTATGTCCCGTTGATTATCATCGCTTTCATTTCCCTGATGAAGGAAAGATTTTGGATGATTACCGCATTAAAGGATTGTTTCATTCCGTAAATCCTCTGGCGCTTAAATCAAAAGAGAATATTCTCATTACGAACGAAAGACATGTGAGCATTCTGGAAACAACAAATTTTGGAAAGCTTGCTTACATCGAAGTTGGCGCGATGATGGTTGGAAAAATCATTCAGTCAAAACCACTGAGCGTAGGAAGAACATTTCACCGTGGTGAAGAAAAAGGTTATTTCCTCTTTGGTGGATCAACAGTTGTTGTGATTGGTGAAAAAGGTAAATGGAAACCAAGCCAGGACATCATCGACAATACAAAAAATCACATGGAAACTTATCTTCAGTTAGGGATGAGTGTTGCCAATAAAGGAAAATGATCTGAAGGATACTGTCCTTCGAAATCTTTTTTAAGCAATTCGATTTTTAGAACTTCAAAATCCTGAGGAACAAGAATCCAATCGATGCGATCACCAGGGGCACCAACCCCTTTGAAGCTGTGATGACTTGTTTCTTCTGGATAGCCTTTTTCTTCCCAAGGATCTTTCAATTTAAAATGCTGAATAAGTCGCGCCTTCACTTCCGTGAGAGGAGATTCATTGAAATCACCCATAAGCACAACGGGATCAGAACCAAGCTTTGCTATTTCACGAGCAAGGACATGCGCTTGTTGAATGCGCGTATCTTGCAAAACATGATCAAGATGTGTGTTGACCACGAGATAAGTTTTTCCATTTTCGTTTAACTTCACTTTCGCCCAAACGCATAGGCGGGGAAAGGAACTTTCAAAAGATTTCGAAGCAGCAACATGCGGAGTTTCTGAAAGCCAGATGTCTCCACTTTCCAAAACCGTGAATCTTTTTTTATTTATAAAGAGACAGGGATACATCCGCTCTTCGATCCACTCCCTGTGTTCATCGATTAACGTTAATCCCGGCAGACCTTCCGCTAAATTTTTTATCTGGCCCTCGCGACCTTCCTGAGTTCCCAAAACGTCCGGTGAATGTTCATGAATGAGACTTAGAAGGTGAGGACGGCGAAACTCCCAATCGTTTTTACCATCGGCCGGGTTCGCGAAACGAATGTTGGAAGAGATCACATTTAGCTTCATAGAGTTCTCATTCTAAAACACATTGTTCTCATGTGAGAACATTTAATTCCATTAAGTCACTTTTAAGTCCTTAAATTGCAGAGGGTTATAAAGTTTAGACCTTGGCATCATCCCTGCTTTAGCCCTCAGTATAAAAATGCAAGATAGGGGGAGCAAAATGGATATTCAAAAAACAATTCTCAGTCAGTACATGCTTTTAAATAACAAACCGACGTTTAAGCAGATTGCTGCTGATACTGGGATTCAAACAACGCGAGTTTTTCGTCTATTTAACGGCAGCACGATGAAACTTTCTGAATACCAAATTTTTAACCGTAAAGTGAAAGAGAAGATGGGACTTTCAGGTGGACTAGAAGACATCGCTTTTGAATGTTCAATGAAACTATCCCCTGAATCAATAAAAGAACTCGAGGTTTTTCTTAAAAGGAAAATCACGATGTGGACGCTTACTCAAATTGCAAAACAACCTAAAACTTCAACCTATTCAGCTTAAATAACGCCAGGAGTAAAAACCATGAAAGACGGATTATTAATGATCGAAAGAATTGTCATCGAATCTCTTAGTAAAAAAGAAAAGAACATCCAAGAGATTGAAATTGATACGAATTTGTCCCACGGACTTCTGTTAAACATCTTGCCTAACCTTTTGATGAAAAACATGATCCGATATCAAAGAGGTACATATTCCATTGATAAAGAAAGCTGCTTTCAATGGTTAAGTGAAGTTAATAATAAGGAAAACATTAAGGAGGAAGCCAAGGAACTATTCACATCGCTAGTAAATCAATACTTCAGTGAAGATCTGGCCGTCCAAAAAGTCAGCGGACCACAACTAAAAATCCAAAAAATGTGGCTAACCCGAGACGAAGAACTCATTTTAAAATCTCACATGGCGACCCTTGAGGGATTTTTTCAAAGTGTGAAACAGGCAAGAAAACAAAACCCTCAGAGGGAAAAAACCTGTGAACAACGAGTGGTGATCTGGGGATTGTCGCAATATTCGGATTTAGTTGATGGGGCCTTGAGAGCGGTCTAAAAAATTTTTTCAAAAATTTAATTTTTTCTTAACTGAGTAGTTGACTAGCTTATCGCAAAGGTAATATAAATTTAAAGCTAACGTATTAGTTACTCACTCGTCATCTTAACGAAACTTAAGGAGAATAAAGATGAAAAAATTACTAGTTCTTGCTCTTGTTGTATCTGCTGTATCTTTCGGTTGTTCAAAAAAAGAAGAAGCTCCAACTACTGAAGCTGCTCCAGCTGCTACTACTGAAGCTGCTCCAGCTACAGAAGCTGCTCCAGAAGCTGCTCCAGCTACAGAAGCTGCTCCAGCTGCAGAAGCTGCTCCAGCTACAGAAGCTGCTCCAGCTCACTAATTAGTTTAATACCGCGCAAGCGTGTTAAGTAATATAGCGAAGGCCTCGAAAGAGGCCTTTGTTATTTTAACAGTATGAGTTTTAAATCTTCACTACTTCACTTCATTGGCAGCCATCGATTTCTCAATCGTAAGCTCAGATCGTTTCTTCCGCAGACCTCAACTTTAAAAATCTCAAATAATTTTAGCCTCGCACTCGATCCCAAAGATCTCTATGGGCCATCTTATTATGTGATGTATGGAAAAGCGGCGGCGTTCTATCACTATGAAGAAGAGTTGAAGGCAGACATCGTTCAATACCTAAAACGCGATGGAGTTTTTCTGGATGTGGGCGCAAACATCGGGCTCATTAGTTTTTTTGTGAAGAAACTTTTTCCAGAATTAAAAATCTATTCGTTCGAGCCTGGTGAAACAGTCAGCACATGTTTTGCTCAAACGATTGCATTGAATAAACTTGAAAATATCGAGCTTGTTAAAAAAGGTGTATCCGATAAATCGGGGACAGCTGAATTTTTTATTGATCCGAAATCCACTGGTGGATCGTCTCTTACTCGCAAGCATCACGAAAAAAATAACAAAAACATTGAGCGCATTGAACTCATTAGTCTTGATGATTTTATTTCTTCAACCGGAGTTGTTCCGCAACTATTAAAAGTTGATGTTGAAGGACATGAGAACAAAGTTCTCTTAGGTGCTCAAAAACTTATTCGTGAGTATAAGCCGACAATAATCATCGAAGCAGATCACAAAAATATGCTTGATGAGCTCAGTTTGTGGCAGTCAACATTTGCAGGATATCAGTTCCGTCCGGTTGGGACGCACATTTTTTATTCTGTAGAAAAACTTGAAGCAGTTGTTCAGGCGAGAATTAAAGCTGGTCGTTCGATTTCTGATTATCTTTTTGTCGCGAATTCTTAACCAACATATCCATGATCATTGAGCATGTCTTTTACAAGATCGAGAAACTTGTGAGGAATATCTTTATTCTCAGGAGACTCTTCACAACACTGAAGATAGCCAAGCATTTTGATGAAAGACGTTTGGCGATTTTGTTCTTTTAACCAATTTTGAAAATAGACGATGGCCGTGAGCCAGGCTCCCAATGAATACTCAGAGTGATCGACAACTCTAAAGAGAGTATCAATCGCTGTTGTTCCCATTGGTCGTTCTTTGGAATCTTGATAAAGAAGTTTAATGAGTAATTCTGTTTGCTCAATGGTCGCCGCACCTTTAGTGAGACGTACGAGGTTTCTGTCACTGAGAAATTGATGGGGAATCGTTGCACGCGCATGCTCAAGTACAGGACGCCACTCTTCACCTTTGTGAGCGATGACATCCTCGAATGTATTGATCTGCGGTTTCATATTAAGAATTATATCCTAAGTTTGGTGACAACCATCTTTCGATTTCTTTTTTACTCATTCCTTTACGGCGAGCATAGTCTTCAACTTGATCAACACCGATGAGGCCGACATTAAAATATTTGGCTTCAGGATGGTTGAAGTAAAAACCTGAAACAGAACTTGCAGGGTTCATAGCGAAGTTTTCAGTGAGAGTGACACCAGTGTTTTTTTCCGCTTGGAGAAGGTCCCACAGGATTTTTTTCTCAGTGTGATCAGGACACGCTGGGTATCCTGGAGCTGGACGGACACCACGATATTTTTCTGCAATAAGATCGTCGTTTGATAAATTTTCTGTTAGACCAAAACCGCAAAGCTCTCTGATTTTTTTGTGAGTTAGTTCAGCCAAGGCTTCAGCTAATCTGTCTCCAATGGCCTTCACCATAATTGAAGAGTAGTCATCGCCTATTGCTTCGAAAGTTTTTGCGAAAGATTCGACTTCATGTCCGGCCGTAACAACAAACGCACCCATGTGGTCTTCGTATCCTTTAGGCGCAATGAAATCGGCAAGACATTGATAAATTCCGTCATCGCCTAATTTTTCTTTTTGCTGACGAAGGAAGTGGAATTTTGTTTTTTCATTGATGATAACGTCGTCACCTTGCGAGTGTGCAGGGAAAAGCCCCACGCACGCTTTAGGAGTGAAACGTTTATTCTTTACGATATCATCGAGGAGAGTTCTCGCATCGTTGTACAGTTTCTGAGCTTCAGCGCCGTACTTTTCGTGACCTAATATTTTTGGATAGGTTCCTTTGAGTTCCCATGTCCAGAATAGTGGTGACCAATCGATATAAGGAACAATTTCTTCAAGGGTGATTTCGAAGTTGAAGACCCCCGTTCTCGCCGGTTTTGCGATATCGGTTTGTGACCAGTCTGTTTTTAAGCCGTGAGCTTGAGCTTCTGCGATTGGGATCAGAACGTTTTCACTTTGATAACTTAAATGGCGTTCACGCAACTGCGCGAAACTCTCACGCATATTGGCCGCATATTTTTCACGACGTTCAGGGCTTAGAAGATTGGTGCAAACTTCTACGACAAGCGAAGCATCTCCCACGTGCGCGATTGGGGCATCATAGTGAGGAGCAATTTTAATTGCTGTGTGCGCTTTAGAAGTTGTCGCACCACCAATTAAAAGTGGAGTTGTGAAACCCTGGCGTTTCATTTCCTGGGCCACATAAATCATTTCATCGAGTGAAGGTGTGATCAGACCTGAGAGACCAACAATATCCGCTTTCATTTCTTTAGCTGTATCAAGAATCTTTTGGGCCGAAACCATAACACCAAGATCGATGACTTTGTATCCGTTGCAGGCGAGAACAACTCCTACAATATTTTTTCCGATGTCGTGTACATCGCCCTTAACTGTGGCAATGACAAAAACACCTTGTTCACGAACTGTTTCTTTTGCCGCTAATTTTTCCTGTTCCATGAATGGTTCAAGATAAGCAACTGCGCGCTTCATAACTCGTGCTGATTTTACTACTTGAGGAAGGAACATTTTTCCTTCGCCGAAGAGTTCGCCAACAATTTTCATTCCGTCCATTAACGGACCTTCGATGACATTGAGTGGTCTTCCTAATTTTACTCTAGCTTCTTCAGTATCAGCTTCGATGTATTGATCGATACCTTTTACTAAAGCGTGAGCAATTCTTTCTTCTAATGTGAGTGATCTCCATTCATCTACTTTTACTTCTGCTTTATTGCTGTTTTGTGTTTTTAATTTTTCAGCAAGTTCAAGAAGTTCTTCAGTTGCATGCGGATGCTTGTTAAGAACTACGGCTTCACACTTTTCACGAAGTTCTGGATCGATGTTGTCATAGACAGCCAGCATTCCTGCATTGACGATACCCATGTCGAGTCCGGCCTTGATTGCATGGTAGAGGAATACAGAGTGAATAGCTTCTCTGACGATATTGTTTCCACGGAAAGAGAATGAAAGGTTCGAAACGCCACCGCTAGTGAGAGCACCCGGGCAGAGTTGTTTAATTTCTTTCACGGCTTCGATGAAGTTCACTCCATATGAGTTGTGTTCATCGATACCAGTTGCCACCGTTAAAATGTTTGGATCAAAAATAATATCGTTTGGTTCGAAATTTATCTTTGTCGTAAGAAGATCGTATGCGCGTTTACAGATGCGGACTTTTTCATCTTTAGTTGCTGCTTGTCCTTGTTCATCAAAGGCCATGACAACAACTGCGGCACCATACCTTTGTGCAAGACGAGCTTGTTCTAGAAATTTTTCTTCGCCTTCTTTGAGGGAAATTGAATTGACGATGGATTTACCCTGGACACATTTTAATCCAGCTTCCAGTACTTCCCATTTTGATGAGTCGATCATAATAGGAACGCGAGCGATGTCTGGTTCACTTGCAATGAGATTCAAAAAATGAGTCATGCATGCTTTTGAATCAAGCAAACCTTCATCGAAGTTAATGTCGATGATGTTTGCGCCGTTTTCAACTTGCTGACGAGCTACACTGAGAGCTTCATCGAAGTTGTTTGCACGAATGAGTTTAGCAAAAAGTGGGGAGCCGGTGACGTTTGTACGTTCACCGACCATATAGAAAGGGTTGCCGTGTGTACCTTTAATTGTAAAAGATTCTAAACCAGAAAGCCTAGTGGCACTGGCGATTTCCGG